>SOKD01000096.1 GCA_004376305.1 Candidatus Cloacimonadota bacterium
ACCTCCCTCTAAAGGTTCCCTTCCAATTCCCTGGCAATCCTCAGCCGTGCCCTGTTGAGTCTTGATTTCACTGTCCCCTCACGAATCCGTAATGCCTGTGCAATCGCTTCATAGCTCATTCCCTGAATATCCCTCAACGTAAACACCGCTCTATACTTAACGTTCAGTTTCTTCATTGCATCAAGGATTTTTCTTCTAATCTCAGCATTTTCAGAGTTTTTCAAAAGATCACCTCCAGTTGTTCTTTCTCTTTTTTCATCTAATGCTATCTCCTGTCGCCTTTTATGTAACCGGAGATAATCTCGAGCAAGATTCAAAGCAACGGTATAGATCCATCCTCTAAAATTTTTCATACCAAAACATTTTTGTCTGTTTCGGTAAACGCGTATAAACACCTCCTGAAGAAGATCATTTGAATCTTCATAATGTTGTGTCATCCTGTATATCAAATTAAAAAGTCTTCCGGAATACCGTTCAAAAAGTATTCTGAATGCATCTTCATCATTATTCTCAGAAATCTCAAAGAGCAATGACTGATCAGATATATCTTCCATTCCCTTCATCAATTCTTTTAACGTTTGTTTAACCCCAAGGTTCCCTATAAGGGAGATTTATTTTTTTCATCTAATTTATTATATTTCGAAACTTAACGGGTGGATTGGATTACTCTGTCCTCGTTTGCAATAGATAATATGTTTTTTTTGCCTTGCTTTGTGTCTTTGCTTTTGACTTATTTTTTCTTTTACTTAGTAATCTCTATCTTTTATCCTTGTTTTCAGGTCTTCTGCAGCTTTTCCAGCAATTTTTTTACGGTTTCATCTTCAGGTTTTATCTTCAGGTAATCCTTCAGAAGAAACACTGCCAACGCTGTGTCTCTATTGGTGACAAAGAAGCTGAAAAGATCTGAATATACACTGCCTTCTGTCATTGCCTCCCGCAGATACTTAACGGTGCTGAGGGTATCCCCTCTGCTAAAATAATACTCCGCAAGCCCTGCATAACCCGCAACTCTATCATTCACACTGCCTTTTGCTTTCATGTAGTT
Organism: Candidatus Cloacimonadota bacterium; assembly: GCA_004376305.1. GTDB lineage: Bacteria > Hydrothermota > E44-bin80 > E44-bin80 > E44-bin80 > SOKD01. Next base: position 1,046 of record SOKD01000096.1, read on the forward strand.
CATCAGTGCTTCATCATCTCTTCCTTGCTCCTCATTAATTTGCCCTAACATGTAGTAAATCAACCCACTGTCAAATTGCTTTAGAACTGCTCTGAGGTTCTCCTCAGCTTTATCATAATTCTTTTGATCCTTGTAAATCTCAGCAAGGTTAAAGGCAAACGGTAAAAGATCCCTCGCAGCAAATCTCTTTCCAAATTCAAGTACTTCTGCTGCCTTTTCTAAATTCCCGTTCATTTTGTAGTACGACCCCAGGGCAAAGAATCCTGCTGCATAGTTGCTGAGAAGTTTGAATGTATTTTCATCTTTGTAAACATTCTCGTCAAATATACTCCGGTAGTTAAATTTCTTCAGGAGCAAATCCTCTGTCTTCAAAGGATCTATCATACCTTTACCTTCCTCGGCAACAATTTTGTAAGCAAGCGCCTCCAATTTCAGGTGCTTCTGATATCCCTTCATATTATCACGCGAAACAGTTACAGCGAAGTATATATTGAATTCTCCCTCATAGTCCTTGAGAAATTTTTCTGTGAATTCCTCTCGCGATGCAAACAGATCCTTGGCTGTTAACTTCTTCCCAGCATTGGTTGCAATGATGTTCCTGATTGCAAGATCCTTCACATAAAGAACTTCACCACTGGGAATTTTAACCGGGCGTAAGAGCTCGATCTCACGATCAGTAAAACTTATAGGCACTCCTATTTTCTTGAGTTGCTTTATGTACCAATCAGTATTAAGCAGGCTCAGGTTTGCCACTGCCACACCCGTATGATTTTTTGAGTCGAATTTCATAAACTTCTTAACTTCCTGAACAAACCACAATGGAAAGGTGTCATTATCGCCGTTGGTAAAAAGTATACTCCCTTCATCACAGGACATGAGCAGGTTCATACCATAATCATTTGCCACCCAATTCCCCCTTCTGTTCACATGCGAATTGTAGTTACTGAAAAGAGGAATCATAGGAAATCCAAAGACTAAAATAGACAGGACAATGGCAACAATGCTCTTCCATCGTTTCCTGGTTGTTTCAATAAGACCCACTGCTAATTGCCACAATCCAATACCGATGAAAAAGACAAAGAATATAAAGGATACACCGTAGAAGTAATCTCTTTCTCTTACTTCCTTTGGAATATGGTAAGGATTCAAGTCTGACGGTGAAAATCTGAGATTGAGATACAGAACCAGCCCAAGACTCGTAAATAGAAAGATAAGCATAATAAGCGCAAATGTTTTTTTGTCCCTTTTGAAGTGTGTCCAGAAACCCCACAAACCCAGCATGGCAAATAATAGCGTGGCAAAGGAAGAAAGATACCGCGATACGACTGAAAATGCTCTTGTTTCTCTTGGGAATGCCACAAATTGCCAGGAGAAATATTTCACATACACCAGTGCCTGCTGCCATATTGCCATTAACGGATTGTATCCTGTCTCAACCCCTGTCTTTCTTGGAAAAAATTTCATTGGACCATACTGTTTCCTTGAAAATACATCCCAGAGCCTTTTAAATGTTTTCGGCGCAACCTCATTGATACCGGGATCAAGCCGTGCGCGAAGCATCAAATACAGATACGTGGTAATTGCAATAAATACGAGAACTATCACAAGCACAAAAAACTTCGAATCAAGCAATTCGCGCGGTTTTACCATCAGGATGAAGATAAATAACGCGGGAAGCACAAGTAATGGTATGAGATGGATACCCATACTGAGAAAAGTTATATAAATAAGCAGCAGCAAGAGATTCTTATTTGCCTTTTTTCCAATATTCTCCTGCCAGACAAGCGTTATCCATACACAGAAGAACATTATAAAAGCAGATGTTGAATATACTTCTGCTTCGACAGAAGTGTCCCAGCTGGTAAACAAGTATGAAGCTAAGAGCGCTGTTGCTGCACCAAAAGAATGTTGTATTACTTTTTCCCATGTCGATTTTGGTTTTCGGAAACGCTCAATAGCCTTAACGAAAACAAGATACAGAAATAGCGCTGCGAGTGCACCACTTAAGGCAGAGTAGAAGTTCATCCTATAGGCAATCTCGCGAGAAATTGGAATAAGGGTAAATATTCTTCCGATAAGAATCTGTAAAGGTGTTCCCGGTGGGTGAGGAACACCGAGAGTATAAGCGCATGCAATAAATTCTCCGCAATCCCAGAAAGATGTAGTTGGTGCAAGCGTAAAGAGATATACACCAAGAACAGCCACAAAAATACCAAATCCTACAATGAGACGCAATTTCTTGTCTTTATCCATCTATCTCTCCCCTTCTTATCAAATATTTAGAAACGATCATTTTCATAATCTCTGTTTTCCTAATTTCACATAGTGCTTATTTACTGATTAATACCTCATTGCCTTTTCAAGATTCCGTTTCAAAGAGGGCATATCCAAACCCCTGAGTAGTTTTCCCTTCTGGGCAAATGAGATCCCCCGCGTTTCATGAGAAACGACAACAACAACGGCATCAGTCTCTTCCGTAATACCAAGTGCTGCCCTGTGTCTTGTACCAACCGACACATCAAGGGATGGATTCATCGAGAGCGGGAGCACACAACCGGCTGCAATAATACTATCGTTATCAATTACAACTGCACCATCATGAAGCGGAGAGTATGGCGAAAAAATAGTAACGATGAGATCAGAGGAAATCTTTGCTTCCAGGGATTTACCTGTTTCTAAATATCCCTTCAACCCAACTCTCCGTTTTATTACCATGAGTCCGCCAAGGCCCCGCTCGCTAAGTAGCTGTGCAGTCTTAACGAGTATATCAATTGCTTCCTCACGTGTTTCCTTAAGAAAAAACCTGACCAATCGCGTTTTCCCAATATTGGTAAGCGCATGTCTGATTTCTGGTTGAAAAACGATAACAAAAGCAATTATCCAGATAGTCTGAACACCTTCAATGATCCATTTGAGACCTTGAAGTTGCCACATATTTGCCACCAGCGCAAAAAGAAGAACAAACGCCAATCCAACTATCATCTGTATCGCTCTGGTACCTTTTGCGAATTTAAATATCTGGTAGAAAATGAAACTAACAATAACAATATCAATGAAATCTATAAAGGTAAACTGTATATGATACATTAATTGTTTCTTTTTCTAATGGTTTTGTACATTTTTATAAATCTAACCGTTTCTTTCACATCATGCACCCTCACAATAGCAACTCCACCTTCTATGGCAAGAGCTAGTGAAGCAAGACTTCCTTCAAGTCGTTCATTAACAGGAACATCCAGAGTTGTGCCAATGAATGATTTTCTCGAAGCTCCTATAAGAAGAGGATATCCAAGTGAGGTAAACTCATGAAACCTATCGAGAATATCATAATTGTCTATTAATCTTTTCCCGAAACCTATTCCCGGATCAATAGCAATATATTCCTTTTCAATGCCATTATTAATAGCATAATGTGTTCTTTCCTTGAGGAAATCATAGATCTCCTGGATAACATCTTCGTAATGAGGATTTTCCTGCATATGCTTCGGACTCCCTTTCATATGCATAATGATCAACCCTGCTTTTCTTTCGCGCACAACAGCAATCATATTTTCATCAAATTGCAAACCACTGATATCATTAATAATATCCGCACCAGAATCAAGTGCTGCAACAGCAATGGCACTTTTATAGGTATCGATTGAGATGGGAATGTCTGACTGCTCTCTCAATTGCTCAATAATGGGAAGAACCCTATTTAGCTCTTTTTCCTGTGAAATTGGATCAGACCCTGGTCGCGATGATTCTCCTCCAATATCTATAATATCTGCTCCCTCCTGCACCATTTCGAGAGCTCTGCTCACAGCGCTGTCAAGCTCGGCAAATTGCCCACCATCTGAAAAGGAATCGGGTGTAACATTGAGCACCCCCATAGTGTATACGCTTCCCCCGATTTCAAATGTATGTCTCTTTGCAAGAAAACATTTGTTTTTTTTCGAACCATTCACATACCCGAACAGCTTCTCCGATATTATGTCAAGACCAAACGGTTGACCTCTTAATTTCTCGGCAACGCGCTCAATTTCTTTAAGGGAGCCGAATAGAATCAAAGACGACTTTTTAATGCTCCCCGTAATCACGTTCCGATGTACGGCTGCATCCGTTCCAGCAGAGAGTGCAGTTTGCTTTATTATATTACACGATGCTGCACTGAGCTCCGTTATCTTAAAAACAAGAAACGTGCCTTTCATGGAGAGAGAATCAATACATTCTTTTTCAACCCCAATTTTAGCTATCTCATACTTGATATCGGAAAGAGACTTCACAGAAAGAATCCGTATGTCAGACATAATTAAACACGCTCCTTGCATCCTACCATTCCCAGAGCAATTTCCTTAATTGATGTTTCATTCATTTTTCCCTTGACAGAAATGGTAACGACTTCGGTGCCAAAAGGTTTTTCACCTCTTATTTCAACGCAAAGATGCCTGCTTTCAATCAATACCATTACTCCTTCAGCCTTAAGTGCCTTGCTAACAGTTTCAGCGATCTCGTCACACAAACGCTCCTGTAACTGTAACCTTCGTGAAATCACGTTTATCATGGATACAAAATGCGAGAATCCAGCAATCACTCCATCTCTGGGGATGTATGCAATATGCACCCTCCCAAAGAAAGGAAGCAGATGATGCTCGCAAAATGAAAAAAAAGGGATTTCTTTCAATATAATAATTTCATTCTTAACATCAGTCTTATATGGATGGATTTCTTCTAAGGGATCTTTTTTCACATCCTTAAATATCTCTTCCAGAAGTTCAGCTACACGCTCTGGTGTCTTTTGCAATAAATCTTCTGTTGTGTTAATCCCTAACTCCTCAAGAGCATTCCTTATCAATTCTTCGATCTTCTTCCTGTTCATTTATGTATCCATGTTTTGTGCAGGAGTGAAAAGGAATTTTCCTCTCTCATTTTGAAAATTCCTGCACGGGACTATGCGCTTTTTTTCTTGGTTTTTATTCTTGTTTTTGTTTTCTTTTTAGCCTTTTTTTCTGATGTTATAACCTTCTCAATTTCATCCTTGGTGAGAACCTCCTTTTGAAGCAGCTTCTGTGCAAGATTGTCAAGCAGGTGCATGTTTTTCTTAAGAATTTTTGTAGCGCGATCCTCCGCTTCTCTAATGAGCCTTCTGATTTCACTATCAATTAATTGGGCTGTATTATCAGAGTATTCTCTATGTTGAGATATTTCCCTGGCGAGAAATATCTGCTCTTCCCTATCAGTTAGTGTCAGCGGACCCAGCTTTTCGCTCATTCCCCACTTTGTTACCATATTTCTCGCAATCTCCGTTGCATTCTCAATATCATTTTGAGCTCCTGTCGATCTGTCCCCAAAGATGAGCACTTCCGCACTCCTTCCACCAAGCAGCGTGGCAAGTTTCCCCTTAAGGTAATCCTCCGAGTAATTATGCCTGTCATCAATGGGTAATTGCTGGGTTGTACCCAAAGCCCTCCCGCGCGGTATAATGGTCACCTTATGGATAGGATCGGTACCCGGGGTCATTTCCGATACGATTACATGTCCTGATTCGTGGTATGCTGTTAATCGTTTCTCCTCTTCGGTTATCAACAAACTCTTTCTTTCAACACCCATTAAGATCTTATCTTTAGCCTTTTCAAAATGTTCCATGGAAACGCTTTTTTTGTCCAATTTTGCAGCAAGTAGTGCTGCCTCATTAACCATATTGGCAATATCGGCACCTGAGAAACCGGGTGTCCCCCTGGCAAGAAGCTTAAGATTAATATCCTTTGCAAGAGGAATTTTCTTTATATGTACCTTAAGTATTCCCTCCCTTCCCCGAACATCAGGGAAATCAACTACAACCCGTCTATCAAAACGACCAGGACGTAAGAGAGCGGGATCAAGAACATCAGGTCTGTTGGTGGCAGCAATGAGGATCACACCTTCATTTGTCTCAAAACCATCCATTTCCGAAAGCAATGCATTGAGAGTTTGTTCGCGCTCATCATGCCCACCACCGATCCCTGCACCCCGGTACCTACCCACAGCATCAATTTCGTCTATAAAGATAATGCTTGGCGCAAACTTCTTGCTCTTTTCAAAAAGGTCCCTCACCCTTGATGCACCAACACCAACAAACATCTCTACAAAATCAGAACCAGAAAGAGAGAAGAATGGAACATTTGCCTCCCCTGCAACAGCACGTGCAAGAAGTGTTTTCCCTGTCCCCGGAGGTCACAGAAGCAATACCCCTTTTGGTAT
>SOKD01000186.1 GCA_004376305.1 Candidatus Cloacimonadota bacterium
CGAAGAATCCCGGTTGTATCTATGTCAGAGATTCTTCCAGAGTCAATAGAGAAAGCATTACTCAGAATGACACCTTTTTCAAACCTGTCCTCAAGAGAAACAAAGAAATGACAGTAAACATAATTAAGATACATTACACTAGTATGTAAGCCACAATAGATGGAACAAAAAGACAAAAATCCCCTTAACGACCCGGTAAAGTACCTTAAAGGCGTTGGACCCTATTGGGAAAAACTCCTGAAGAAACTCGATATTACGGAAATTGGAGATATATTCTTCCATATCCCCCGGCTGTACGTGGACAGATCAACCATTTTAAAAATCGATGATACGAAGATCGGAGAAAATGCAACAATACTCGGAGAAATCATATCCTTTGAATCCAGGAGATCCAGGAGACGGATGGAAATGCAAACAGCATTGGTAAGGGATGATTCCGGTGGAATCATAATCCTGCAGTGGTTTAAGCAGCCATACCTCAAAAAAATCCTGAAGAAGGGACACACAATAATGGCAAGCGGCGAAGTCACCCTTTACAAAGGGAAGCAAATGGTTCATCCTGATTTCGAAATCATGGGCGAAGAAGAATCACGACGTCTGCACACAGGAAGGATTGTTCCCATTTATCCCCTTACTGAAGGTATGTTCCAGAAACGCTTGCGGAAAATTATCGACAACGGTATCACACTCTACCTCGATTATCTTGAGGAGACGCTGCCGCCATGGCTTACGGAAGAGGAAAACCTTTTAGCCATCAAAGAAGCCATCTATAAAATCCACCGACCTGATACATTTGAAGAAATTAGTCAAGCAAAAACCAGGTTGATTTTCGAAGAACTTTTCTATCTCGAAATACTGCTTGCTCTCAGAAAAAAACGTTTGAAAATTCAAAAATCAAACATTACCATTAAGGAACAAGGGGAACTTGCCCGGAAATTTTCCGAGATCCTTGATTTTAAGCTAACCAATGACCAGAAAAAGGTTGTGAAAGAAATACGCGATGATTTTCTCTCCGGAATGCCAATGCACAGAATGCTCCAGGGAGATGTTGGCTCGGGAAAGACGGTTGTCTCCATTATTGCGTCGCTTTTAATAATCGAGAGTGGGTACCAGGTTGCCCTGATGGCACCGACGGAAATTCTTGCCGAACAGCATTACCTGAACCTCAGGAACACCCTTGATACAATTGGAGCAAGAAATGCGCTGCTCATAGGAAATGTAAAACCACGCGAGAAGAAAGCCATTTACGATGCTCTTGCACATGGAGAGATCGACCTTATCTTTGGTACACATGCTCTCATAGAAGATGTAGTTCAATTTAAGAATCTTGGCCTTGTTATTATCGACGAACAACACCGCTTCGGAGTCCTTCAAAGGGCAAAATTGTTGGAGAAGGGTGAAACACCGCATTTTCTTGTTATGACAGCCACTCCCATTCCCCGAACCCTCTCAATGACATTATACGGAGATCTCGATATATCAACAATCAGACAAATGCCCCCGGGAAGAAAAGAGATTGTAACACGATGGACAGGAGAAAAAAACCGAAAGAAACTCTATGATTTTATTGGTGAAAAGATTCAGGAAGGAGAGCAGTGCTTTATTATCTATCCCCTCGTGGAAGAATCTGAAAAGATGGATTTGAAAGCAGCCACAGAAATGTATCATCACCTCAAAGAAAGTGTATTTAAGACGGAGGGCGTGGGACTTCTTCACGGACGCATGAAAACAGAGGAAAAAGAAGCAGTAATGAAGGCTTTCAGAAAAAAGGAGATCATGCTGCTTGTTGCGACGACGGTTATTGAAGTTGGCATCGATATGCCCGAAGCAACCATTATGGTAATCGAACATCCGGAGCGATTCGGTTTAGCGCAATTGCATCAGATGCGTGGAAGGGTGGGTCGTGGCAAAAAGAAATCGTACTGTATTCTCCTTTCTCCGGGAAGAATCTCTGACGAAGCGAGAGAGCGACTTAAAACTATTCAATCAACCAGGGATGGTTTCAAAATAGCAG
>SOKD01000346.1 GCA_004376305.1 Candidatus Cloacimonadota bacterium
GTTACTGGATATGAAAGGCGGATTTGCATCAATGCCAAATCCGCCTTGTTAGTCCACAACTAAGCTGCTAATAGAGCTGGCAGTAACATACTAAAGTCGCTAACACCGCCCAAAATACCCAATGAAAAGAAAAGTATCCAACAAACACATTGAAGAACAATGAGAATGATGGATATGATGAGCGTCATCTTTCCGAGAGCTTTTTCTTCTTTAGTATCCTTTTTCAGCCAGATGATTCCCAGTATAATACCAACGATGGGGAAAAGTATTGCAAGAATGATAAAGAGTGCCTTCATCCCACCTGAAACTGTTCCACCAGACGGGGTTGGTCCCGGACTTGTTGGTTCTACAGATTGTTTCTCTTCTTCTCCCATTTGATCACCTCCTTTTAATATTTTGCTAAAAAGACTGTTTACGCATTCAGCAGATGGTGTAGTCTTACAAGCACAGAAAATTCAACAGTTACCATTATAACACAAATTGGGAAAATTAGCAATGATTTTTTTACAAAATTATTAATATGCATGTAGGACACTATAAAGCTAAAAAAGGTAGCAAACATAAGGAAGTGCAGGGTAAGTATGCCAGCTGTCGTCAAAAAGGAAACCGGATAGAACAGTCCGGTATTATAATGAATTATGATTGCATACAGTGAACCGACAAGAAGGAGGAGGAGTGCCAGCTCATACCAGATGCTGAGCACCGATGCTTCCTTTTTGGGTTCGAATAAATTGTCAATAAGCAGAGGATACATAAAAAAGGGGAGTGAAATTCCAACAAGTAAACCGGAGAGGAGCCTGATCTCATTTGTTGTTGAACGCAAACCGAGGTATGACGTTAATCCGTCAACTGCCAGGATAATCATGAAAAAAACAAATGTGAATGAAATGTAGGAGACGGGAATGCTATTGCTCTTTCGCCTGTGTGAGAGCAGGATAAAGAACAGAGCGATGATTGAACCAATGTATATCCCGGTATCCCGCGCACAAACGGGCAACTGTTTTCCATCCATAAAAATACTTCGCTCAGGAAGCTGATGACAAACCGCGAATCCAATATTTTGTATGAATTCCATAGTTAGCCGGGATCAGATAACAGGGGACAGGTGACGTACGCGTAATTAGAATTTGTATGTAAAACCAATACCATCAGGTTTAACTTGAATGCCCCATTGCATTTCTTCGATTCTTTTATTGTACCGGCGCACATTTCGGGAAGATGTAACCGCTCCTGCTAACCTGTTCAATATTGCAAAACCAGTCATAAAAATTGCTCTCTGGTACGTCTCGCGCGTCGCTATTCGCATCTTTCTGTAGGTACGGAATTTATTATCCTGTGTCCAGTGCCACGTATCAGAATCAAAATACCCATGTTCCTGAACGTACTGCTGTTGTCTATCAGTATCTGAAGGAAAGAGCATTCGTGCATCTTCCCAGATATAGGTATTGTATTCTTCACTTGATTGATAAACCTCCACAGCATCGTAGTATTCCTCATCCTTCCTTGAATGGTTTGCACCGGCACTTTCAAAGGCAAAAAGCATGTAGTTGTCCTTCTGGATATTTCCATAGTACTGAAATCCATAATACCCAAGCCAGATCGCAATTTCAGTACCCATAAGCACCTTGCCCGTTCCTTTGTTTCCCGCGTAGAAGTCACCAAGACCTGGTACGATGAGGGAAAACATCATTGCCTTTGGCATCGATTTTGGCGGTGGTTTGGTGAATGTACTTCCCAGTACTGGATCTTCAAATTCAGCGATTTCCTTTGAAGAAAGGGAGATGGCAAGCAGGAAAAAGAGCGATGCAATTACATATTTCATTGCGTCTCCTTTATTTTACTATTGCGAATTTCTTATTATAAACAACCCGCTGTGTACCTTTTTCAACGGCAACCTGGCAAATATAGATGCCCGGTGCAATATCCCACAGGTTTACCTCATTTTCATTGAACCCCTCTTCTTTTTTGCCCTGAAATTTTCTCAGGATATCACCCGCAACGTTGAAGATTGTCAGAGATACCCCGTCGATATCCTCTCCGAGTAGATAGCGGATCGTACCATGGTTGCCAATAATGGGATTTGGATATACATAGAAGCTCTCTTTAGAAATAAGTTTTTGCAAAATTATTGTGTTTTCGGGCAGTAGAGACTCAGGATACAGGGCATTATGCTTCGCATCGCGCCGCAAAAAAGACCAGGTAGCACTGCTCTCTCTGTACAGGGATGGCAGTTTCCACGCATATATTCCTGAATTATCTCCTGCAGCAATAATCTCGGTGTATGGGTCTCCGTCAAGGTTGACGATGCAGGGGGTGGAGTAGGCTTTTCCTCCGCAGGTAAGCGGAAAGCCTGCGAGTTTTTCTCCTTTATAGTTAAAAGCATGAATTTTTCTATCGAGTGATCCGATGAGAATATCCACGATGCCATCATCATCGAGGTCACCAAGGGTGATTGAAGACTGAAAACCGAGTGAATCGCCTGAACTGATAGGAAAACCATTGAGTAATGAACCGTTTTTATCAAATGCATAAATCTTTGTTCCTGCGGCAATGACAACATCAAGAAAACCATCGCCGTCGAGGTCTGAGATCGCTGGTGTTGCGTAGAAGGTGGTATCTTTGATTGTTCTGCTCCACTCAATGATTCCTTGCTCATCAATTGAGATGATTTCTCCTCTTCCCGTGGAAACCACGATTTCGTATATTCCATCTCTATCCATGTCTCCCGCAACTGGCGAGGATGCGGTGAAGCTAAGGCTTTCGGTGAGGATTTGCCAGATAATTTCGCCCTGTGTGTTTATCTTATATAAGAGTCCGTCGTTGGTAAATACGAAGAGGTGATCATTGATGAGAATTGGTGTTGACCAGATCCACTGACCGAGCAAAACAGGAAATCCAGCGATCGGCACAAGGGAGTCCGCTTGAAAGGTGAGCGCATACAGTCGCATATCATCTGAACCAATTATGATATCATCAATACCATCACCATTAATATCGGCAATGAGCGGAGTCGTTATAATTGCACCATTGGTCTGGTATGTATCGAGTAAACCTATGTTCGTGCCAATAATGCTGTCTGCCTGCCATACATAAATCAATCCATTGGTAGCAGCGGAAATAATATCCGTATGACCATCACCATTAATATCGCCTATACCAACCGTTGAATACGTATAGTACCAGTACCCACCACTAATGAATTCAGCGACGACTCCCTCAGGATGACCAGTATACGGAGTTCCGTCATAGTTGAATATAAGAAGCCTGCCTGCTATGGTATCGATGGTATCACGGTAACCAACGGTGCCGATAATAATCTCCATTGTATCATTGTTATCTAAATCGTACACTATCGGAGAATTGACGTCGAAGCCATCTTTGTGAAATACCGGGAAACCATCCTGGCGCCAATTGTATGTTACATCGAATGTCATGATCTCACCGGGTTCTGAAATATTGTGTATCATAAGGTGGCTTTTTCCGCCTGCATTATCATCAGTATTTGGTATTGTTGAAGCCGTAAATTTATCGTTAACACCGCCGGAAAAGAAGACATCATGTGGTGTTCCGTAGAAAGTTGCGTTTATGTCATAAACATCATAGAATAGTTTCTCAAAATCTTGTACACCATCCGCTTCTTCCATATCGACACCCTTTGGACTTCCCGCGTTGATTGCATTCATGGAGTCATTAAAACCGGTTTCGACTATGTGCTCATCAATATGCCAGATTGCAAGTCCACCGCTGTTTGCTTCGGGAGGAAGCGATATATCGTAATCATCCACCTGGATCAGCACCGCCTGTTTCCAGACCCTGAATCCATTAGAATCAACAACAACAGCGTACCCGCCCACCGTGTCGGTATCAGGTGGAAAGGTGTGGAAGGTATCAGGATTCATGTAGGTATACCTGTTGGCGACGAGAAAGAACTCGTGAGCATTAATGGGAATCTTAACAACCATCGTAGCTGTGGAGTCAAAGATTCCCCGGTACGATACGGCTATGCCAGTTGTATCATGGTCAACGACAACAGGGTCAATAAATCGAAGTTTGTCGTTTGGGTTTGTATGAGGATGAATGGAATAATTAAAAGTCGCCGCGTATGCGCAGGTGTGCGGAGGAACAAGGCCGTCGAGGTTCCAGTTTCCGGTTCCCATCAATGCCCATCCTCCAACGCCCATGGTCCTGCCTTGTGTATCGTAAAGATCAGGCAAGCCTATTTGATGTCCAAATTCATGGGTAAGTCCACCCTGAATAAACGCTGCGAATCCATCCTGTTTTGCAGTCTCACAGTAGAGAACTGCATCTGTTATGGTATCTGTTCTATTATTGGCAAAGATTGGCTCACCAAAAAAGTAATCCGCTCCACCTATATATACTGCTGCAAGGTCATAAGGGCTATCACCCCAGTCAGTCTGCCACATGCTTCCAGCATGAAAGATGAGGTATGCATCGTAATCAGAAAAATCGATATCCGCCTGTGTATCTGTGTCGGAAACAGCAATAGCATCCTTGAGCAAATTGAAGAGACCGCTCACAAAATTGTATGGATCTCCGTAGTATGTCATTTTGTGAGGAAGAGTGTATGAAGAATCCTTTTGCTCAGGAACAAGTTTCCATTCCAACCACAGTTTATGATTTGAATCGTCCCAGTAGTAATTCCTGAGAGCCTCGAGTTGAAAATGGAAATAGAATGAATCGTGTGCGGGCTCGTACCAGAGATTACGTTCTCCATCTTCATATTCCTGTCCAAAGGATGTATCGGGCTCAAGGTTTATTTTTCCATTCCCGGTTGTCAATGATGTTGAATCTTCAAGGAAATTTAGCCTTAATGCAAGTATCCGGAGTGTTTCTGGTAGCTGCCGTGCCATATCCGGAGTCAATGTTTTCAGGCGTTCGGCAAATTTCTGTCCGAGAATGTTCCTTCTTGAAGGTCGAGAAATATATAGTTTTGCCAGAGGGTCCCGTTCGAATATCTTCTTTTCCTGGTCAAAAACGTGTTGTTTGAGTATTCCTGAATCCTGTTTGAGTGATGTAATCCAATGCTGCGTATAGCCAACATTGAAAGTGATTGCACTTATTGTCACAAGAAATATTGCAATCTTTGATGCGCTGTATTGCTTCATCCAGTCTCCTCTTGTTACGAATTTCATAGAGTATAACTATCCTTTTACTCCGTATTCCTTAATTTTATTGTGCAGAGTTCGCAGGCTGATTCCAAGTATTCGTGCTGCTTCCTTTCTATTGCCTGCAAGACGCTCAATGGTGACCTTGATGAGTGCCTTTTCCATTTCTGATATACTCATCCCATATTTGATATGCGGGAAAGGGGTTTTTGAAATAATCTCGGGAGGAAGGTCATCAACTCCAATCCGATTACTGTTTGACATAACCGTTGCATAGGAGATTGCATTTTGCAGTTCTCGTATATTTCCTGGCCACGAATAATCGACCAGGCGCTTCATTGCCTCTCGTGTCATGGTGATATCCCGCGATGGTTCAATTTGCTTCAGGAAGTAATTCACCAGTAGTGGTATATCCTGACGTCGCTTTCTGAGAGGAGGGATTATTATCTTAACGACTTTCAGGCGATAGAAAAGGTCATCACGGAAGTTGCCTTTTAGTACTTCTGCATCAAGAGTTTTGTTTGATGCGGAAATAATTCTCACGTTAAGTTTTTTTTCCTTATTATCTCCAAGTCTTCTGATAGTTCCTTCCTCAAGAAATCTTAAAAGCTTTGTCTGTGTAGAAAGTGGCACTTCACCGATTTCATCAAGGAAGAAGGTTCCATTGTTTGCATCTTCCAGGAGTCCCATTTTGTCAGTTTCTGCTCCGGTAAAAGCACCTTTCTTGTAACCAAACAACTCTGATTCAAGAAGTGTTTCAGGAAGGGCACCACAGTATTGTGCAACAAACTTGTACTTACTTCGTGGACCCAATTCGTGTATGGTTCGCGCAATCAGCTCTTTTCCTGTGCCGCTCTCTCCCTGGAGAAGAACGGGAACTTCTTTGTCCATAACCTTTTTCACTAATTGCATAACCTTTTTCATTTCAGTGCTGTTACCGATAATATCCTCGTATCCACCGGACAATCTTACTTGCACCTTCAAGCGCACATTTTCGTTTGAAAGGCTGTTCCGCAGGCGAGCATTCTCGATTGCTATTGCTGCGAGATTTGCAAAAGCGGAAAGGTATGCCAGACTGCTTTTGTCAAATATGTTTTTTTGTGTTCGTGCATCCACGTACAGAAGTCCGAGGGAATGTGCTCTGCTGACGAGCGGAACAGCGAGTATGGAGAGGATTTTGAACATGATTACGCTATCTGATTTTGAAAATCGCGGGTCACGAAGGGCATTGCTCGTAAGGATTGGTTTTTTCGATGAGAGCACCTTATCGATAATTGTCCTTGAGAGCATTGAGGGTTTTTTAATGTTCTTCTTGTCAATATTTCGGGCAACTTTGATTTCAAGGTCATTACCCTCACGAAGCATGAGGAATCCCCGTTCAGCATTCGTTGTTTTAATGGCAAGGTCCATTATTTTTCCAAGCAGTGTATCAAGATTGGTAATTGCATTGAGGATCTTGCTCACGTGATACAGAGAGAGCAGTGCGTCTTTCTTTATAAGTTTCTCTATGGTGTCCTTTTTCATATATTACTGGTTAAAAAAGATTCGGTTTATGGTCCTTGATATGTCTCCATAACTATCATGAGCTTCGATTGATAGCTTGTATTCACCGCTCTTAAGTGTTTCGGTGAAAATGTAGATTGAATCGGTAATGAGCAAAGTGTCACTCATCCAGTTGGGATTGTCGCCGTTTCCCCCGAATTCCCACATTTTTATAAGCGTGTAAAAACCAGGGCTTGCATCTGGTGGAACCCACCGTATGGTGTCACCAGTTGATATTGTATCACTGTCAGCAGGAAAGATGATATTTGGCAGCTGGTCGATTACTCGGACCAGCGAGGAGGAGACCGTATCGCTATATGCTCCTCCAAGGTCTTTTGCCCAGAATGAGAAGGATATTCCAATAAGCGTATCAATGGTACTTAAAGATGTATGATGAATGCGTTTTTCATATATACCAAGGCTATCGTTTGATTTTGGCTGCAGAAAGAGTGTATCATAAATGGATTCAGCAAGAACTGATTCGGCAAACGGCACGTCCGGATCAAAAAAGGTAAGAGTCAGTACTGCTTCATATTCCTCATATGCATCAAAAGAATGTACAGA
>SOKD01000344.1 GCA_004376305.1 Candidatus Cloacimonadota bacterium
TCTTATTTTTCTTTTTATGAAATTTCCGCTTCAGGCTCAGAAAATGCAACAATCAGGTGTAACTGTTTTCTCATCAACTCCCACCGAGACTGTTCTTGAAATTATGCTGCCGGAAGTGCAAAAGAATATGGACGAAGATTTAGCATTTCATATGGGTGCTCTTGAGCTTTTGGAAAGAGAAGGATTTCCTCCGGTTCCATTTGTGTCAGGAATAATTGCAATCGCTGATCAGGGTGGTTTTGAAGGGGATATTCAATTAATCGACGAGTATTCTCAGAAACTGGAGAGAAACATCGATTTCTCGAAAGGGTTATACCCTGAAGAACGGTTATTGCTTGATCAACCGCAGATTCTAAGAGACTACAGAATCATACGTTTTCAATTCTTTCCCATTCAATACAATGTTGTCCGGAACGAAGCAAGCATTGCACAGAGAGCAATCATTCGTATCAGAAAAACTGCGAGGAGGGGAAGGCATGAGAAGAAATTCCGGAGAGAAAGTATTTCTTCAAGTTTCCGTGCTCTCTATAAAAGTACAATCCTCAATTTTAATGTGTTTGATCGATTTTCCTCTGATACCGTGCTCTATGTTATCATAACGCCTGATACATACTATGATGATCTACTACCGTTTAAGGATTACAAGGAAAGAGCCGGTTTGATCGTAAAACTGGTGCCATTCAGTGATTTCGCTCCCAATCCGACGTATTATGATATTCGGAATTATCTTTATACTGCATATACAACCTGGGAACATCCACCAGACTACTTCCTTGCTGTTGGTGATGCCAATGTTTTCCCCGTTAAGTACACTTTTGATTATGCGTCGGGAGGTACGTATGCTGATGATAACTACTATGTTGCCCTTGACAGCGTCAATGACATATTTCCAGATATATTCGGCGGAAGATTAACGATTCAGAATAGCTTTCAATTGGAAACTATGCTCAATAAAGTTATCAATTATGAATGGTCACCGTATATGGCTGAGACCACCTGGTACAATAGAGCGGTAATGATAGCTTCTGATGAATATCCCTCGCAACCGGCGACAAAAATCTGGATACGCGAGCGGTTTATTGATTATGGTTATGAGTATGTTGATTCACTATACGCACGAAACTATTCAAGTGCAAGTGCTATGAGAAATGATATCACCAATGCTGTTAATACTGGACGCGGATTCCTCAATTACCGGGGACCGGGATGGTACTACGGTTGGTTCTCTCCGACACTTGGGCAAATTTATTCAGGAAGTAATGTAAGCGGCTTGAACAATGGGAGGAAACTGCCTGTTGTAACAAGTCTCGGGTGTGGAGTGGCAAAATTTGATGAATCAACCTGTTTTGCGGAACAGTGGGTGAGAAATGGCACGCCAACATCGGAGAAAGGTGCAGTTAGTTTCTTTGGTGCAACATGGATTACTCATACACGTCATAATAATAAAATGGACCGCGGCATATATAAAGGAATTCTGCAGGAAGGGCTGACCTCTTTTGGAGAAGCAGCGGTGCGGGGAAAGTTATACATGTATGAAATTTGCGGAATGAGTGATACGACAGTCACAGAAATGAACGAGTACCTTATTCTTGGTGATCCTTCGTTGCTTTTAAAGACGGGGGTTCCAAAACCGATGAACGTATACCATGATTCGATTGTTCCTATGGGAGAGAGTGTACTCTGGATAATGGTTATTGGCAATAATGGGCCTGTTCACAATGCATTTGTTTGTGCGCGAATGGATTCAGTATTTCATGTGTCAGGTCATACTGATTCAACAGGGGCTGTTGGACTCACCGTTTTCCCAACCATTGTTGACACTATAAATATATCAGTAGTTGCACAAAATCATTTCCCTTACGAAGGATATTGTTTTGTTAATGTTGATGGTCCCTGGCCTGGTTACCTGTGTCATTTTGTTGATGATGATACCATGGGAAGCAGCAGCGGAAATAATGATTCCATTCCAAATCTTGGAGAGACCATAGAGATGCCGCTTATGATAAAGAATTATGGAAATGAAATTGCTGCAGGTGTCATCGCTGTGCTTTCAACAGATGATACTTTTGTTGTCGTAACGGACAGTATTGAAACATTCGGTACCATTCAGGCGGGAGATAGCCTTATCTCGGACGATGACTATGATGTTGTTATCTCAACATCAGTGCCCGATGAACACGCAATTCTTTTTAAACTGCACGTTAAAGATGAAAATGATTCTACCTGGATTTCGCATTTTAAGCTAATAATTTCAGCACCACAACTTGATCTCATCAGCTTCATCATTGATGATTCAGGAGCGGCGAATCCTAATGGTGTACTTGATCCCGGTGAGACGGCTGATTTGACCTGCAGGATTTACAATGCGGGAAGCGCCATGGCAGAGGGTGTCAAGGCAACTCTGCGGCCAGAAAATATATACGTAACCTGTATTGAGTCACTTTCAACATATGGAGATATCCTGTCGAACTCTGAAAAGGAGGGCACACCCTTTATCGTTGAAGCAGATGCTGCAACACCCCTTGGGTACAATGCAAAAATGAAGCTCATTTTTACATCTGAGCAGGGATATTGCGATAGTGCAGAATTTGAAATCAAAGTTGGTGTGGGTGGTGATTTTCTTGTTTGGGACCCTGATGAAAATCATTCAAGCGGACCAAAGATAGAAACCGCGCTTACAGAAGCGGGATACCGAGGTGAGTACTCAACAACTATATCTGATTTCCTGGAAATACTGAAAGCTTACAAGGCTATTTTTATTTGCCTGGGTGTTTATCCAAATAACCATACTCTTTCGAACGGAGCAATTGTTGATTCACTCTGTGATTTTCTATTGGGTGGTGGACGCATCTATATGGAGGGTGCTGATACCTGGGCGTATGACCCTCCAACATCCCTGCATCCATACTTTAGGGTTATTGGAGTGCATGATGGATCAGGTGATACCTATCAATGTGTCGGTGTAACGGGGACGTTTACAAACCAGATGAACTTCTCCTACAGTGGTGAAAATGCATGGATGGACCATCTCGGAACGACAGGAGGGAGTTTTATAATATTCAATAATAGTTCTCCTTTTTATAGGAATGGAATTGCGTATGACGGATCAACCTACAAAACTGTCGGAACATCTTTTGAATTTGGTGGGCTTCAGGATGCTTCACCGCCATCGACGAAAAAGGCTCTGGCAGATTCTATTATGAGGTTTTTTGGAATTACCCCGGTTCAGGAGGAAATGCCAGAACGGAAAAATCAAGTAGTCTTCTTGTTATCGAAAAGCCGTCCAAATCCTTTCTGTAATACGGTATCCTTCACCTATGGAATACCATTAAGAGAAGGAAAAGACTATCCTGGAAAGCAACTCGTTTCAATCAGTATTTTCGATGTGACCGGAAGAAGGATACGAACACTCGTGCATGATCGAAAAGAACCGGGTTACTATACTGCTCTGTGGGACGGGGATGATGATTATGGAAAAAATGTCAGTCAGGGGGTTTATTTTATCAGGCTAATCCTTGAAGATGAGGGGCAATTTAAAACAAGGAAGACAGTCCTTTTGCGTTAATTTGCGTACCAGATTCCTTGTTTCTGGGTGTTTTAATCCTCCTTTTTACAGAAGATTCATTTCCTTGTGTTTTGAGAGGATTTCGTCCGCCAAGCTGTCAAGTGAAGCAAAATTATCAGGCGACGGATATCCTTTGATTACTACCGGATTAATTATTTCCGCTTTGATATTCGTGAGCATTGCCTTTAAGTGAGCAACCATTCTGCTGCCCCAGCCGTACGAACCGATGAGTGAGACGAATTTTAATTTAGGTCTTAGGAGATTTGTAAGGTAAGCAGCATAAACGACGGCTGGATGAGGACCAAGCAGTACAGTGGGGGAGGCAATTACAAGCGTTGCTGCATCAACGAGCGCTATTGCAAGTTCTCCAATATCTGTTTCGGTGAGGTTGAAGGGCTTAACGGTAATTCCACGCACAATGAGAGCATCAACAAAGTAATCAACCATCCTGCGTGTGCTGCCATGCATTGATACAAAAGGCACGATCACTTCATTTTTCACATCATCAGATGTCCAGTCCCTGTACGCATCGAGGATGAATTCAGGTTTGTTATGCAGAGGGCCATGACTCGGTGCAATAATCTCAATTTTATAATCCCGCAGTTTCTCCAAGTGGTTTTTTATACTTGATCTGAAGGGCATCATAATTTCGGCATAATACCGTTTTGCCGGTTCGTAAACCTCACATTCATCCATGACAAAAAGACTACTCGTTGCAAGATGGGCGCCAAAAAGGTCACAGGGAAAAAGCACTTTATCCTCGCGCAGATAAGAAAGCATTGTTTCGGGCCAGTGTACCCAGGGTGCTATAATGAACTCAATCGTTTTGTCACCGAGTGAGATTGTATCCCGGTCATTCATCGTAATAAATTTCTCATTGCTGATGTGAAGCAGGTCTATGAGCAATGTTTTGCATTTCTTGTTGGTAATCACTTTTGCAGCCGGGAAGACGTCCAGGATCTTTGGAATGGTTCCTGAGTGATCTTGTTCGGCATGATTGCTGACAACATAATTAATATCATGAATATCAAGCTTCTTAAGATTTCCGAAGAGCTCGTCTTCCTTGTCAGGATCAACGGTGTCTATGAGAGCAGTTTTCTGGGTCCCTTTGATAAGATAGCAATTGTAACTTGTACCCTGGGGTAACGGTATGAGTTCATCGAAAAGCCGCCGGTCCCAATCTCTTACACCTACAGAGTAAATATTGCTCTTAATTTCCTGAATAGACATTGTTACTTCTCTTTTTCGAATTGTGATTTATCAACACCACAAACAGGACAAACCCAATTGTCGGGCAAATCTTCAAAGCTTGTTCCCGGTTTAATTCCAGAGTCAGGATCTCCTTTTTCGGGATCGTATACGTAAGCACATACTTTGCAGACATATTTTGCCATTGTTTTTGACTCCGTTTCTTCTTTTTTAAAAAATGTTGGAGCTGTTCTGGGAGCTTTGCCTTTCTTCACCATGTGATAGAATGCATACGTCATTGGCTCCTTTTCACTGAGTATTTCTGCATCAACGACTTTTCCGAAGAAGATGGTGTGTGAACCAATATCCATGTTCTTAATAACCTCTGCTTCCAGGGTTGCTATCGCATTTTCGAGCACAATGGGTGTTCCCGTTATACCTGTTTTATAGTCAATATCTTTGTATTTGTCCACTTCACGGCCAGTTTTCCAGCCAAAAAGTCCTATGAATTTCATTGGAGTATCAGTTGATAGTACTGAAACCGTATACAGGTTACTATGCTTGATGAAATCATGCGTAAGATTTTCTTTGTTTATGGCAACAGCAATAATGGGTGGCTCAGAACAAACTTGCATTACAGTATTGACAATTTGTCCGTTAAATGCATCTCCCTTTTTTGAACTGATAATATAGAGACCATACGAAATTTTTTGCAAAGCTTTCAAATTCATTTTGACCTTTCCTGTCTGACGTTATTCAGAGCGCTAAAATTATTCAATGCCCACCAGAGCTTTAATATACTGTACCCTCTCATACAACTCTGGTTTATCGCTTTCTGACTGGCTGAGCTTGCCATGAAACTCCTTAATCGATTGAAAACCTTTATTTTCCATCCACATGCTAACTTCGTCAATGATTTTGCCTATTTGTTGTAAACCATTAAGGTACAGGGTGGAGCACAGTTGGGCTACCGTTGCGCCGGCAAGCAACTGTTTTATGACACCTTCTCCATCATGGATTCCTGTTGATGCAGCAAGATCACATCCGATCGATCCGGAAAGCAATGCAATCCATCGGAGAGAAAGCCCCATGTCTTCCGGAGAACTGAAGTTGTATCCGGGTGCGAGAGTGAGATTTTCAGTATTAATATTGGGTTGGTAGAATCGATTAAAGAGTACCAGAGCTGCTGCCCCTTCTCTGCTGAGCCTATTAGCAAGGTGTGCGAGGGAAGAGAAATATGGTCCTATCTTTACAGCAAAAGGGATTGAAATATGAGGCTTGATTTCGTTTACTATCTTTACATAGATGTCTTCTATTTCAGTTCCTGTACGATTTGGATCACTTGGCATTATGGCGATATTCAATTCTAATGCATCAGCGCCAGCTTCCACAATTTGTTTTGCATAGGTTATCCACCACTTCGGAGAGATACAATTGAGACTGGCAATTACGGGGACAGAAACAGTCTTTTTTGTTTCCTCAATGAGTTTTAGGTATTCATTTGGTCCGAAAGACATACCCATCTGTTGTACATAATCAAGTGCCTCCGGATGCCAGTAAGGCATAAGATGCTTCTCCATATCCTTAATTTCGAAATCAATTTGCTCTTCAAAGAGGGATTTGAGTACAATTGCTCCTGCACCAGCTTCAGCACACTTTTCAACCCCATCACGTTTTTTCGTAAGGC
Organism: Candidatus Cloacimonadota bacterium; assembly: GCA_004376305.1. Lineage (GTDB taxonomy): Bacteria > Hydrothermota > E44-bin80 > E44-bin80 > E44-bin80 > SOKD01. The sequence continues at coordinate 6,441 of SOKD01000344.1, forward strand.
TGCAGCTTGCTACCAGGAGAGGGTTTTTTAATTTAAGCCCCATATACTCTGTAGAGAGGATACTCATTATTTCTCCTTTCTCTATGTTTTGATTTACAATTGTTCTACATTCATACTCATTGTAACTTTCTATGTGTCAAAGGTGACACGGTTCCTTCCATCAGCTTTACTGCGGTACATTATGGTATCAACTCTTTTAACAAGCGATTCGACGGTATCATCTGGTTTTGCTATCGTTGCTCCAGTAGAGATCGTAACACTGATTTTGTCATCTCCAATATGAAGCGAAGAATTTTCAACGAGTATTCGTAATTTTTCTGCAATGGTGAACAGCTGGTTATCGTTAATATTCACGATAATCGCGAGAAATTCTTCACCCCCCCATCTTCCTATTAAGTCAAAGGATCTGATGTTTTTTGATAGTGTTTTCGCCACCATCTTTAGTACGCTATCCCCGATGTCATGCCCGTATGAATCGTTTATATTCTTGAAATGGTCGATATCAATAAACAGAACTCCAAAAGCCCAGCCATACCTTTTCATTTTTTCAAAAATTGCATTCAGGTTTATCTCTAAATATTTTCTTGTACCTATCTCCGTGATCGGATCGAGCATTGCCAGCCTTGTTAGTTCTTCTAATTTATTTTGAACAGTGATCTGGAGAGAATTATCCTGAAAGATCTGGACAATACTGGTAATTTTTCCGTTTTCATCCCGGAGAGGGGTGGTCTTGATATGAACGGGAACTCGATGCCCATCCTTATGAAGAAGATATGCTT
>SOKD01000393.1 GCA_004376305.1 Candidatus Cloacimonadota bacterium
TTCTTTTCATCTTTCACCGTCTGCTTGATCAGGCTTTTCGGTTTCAGGGTGGGATCGCCCAGTATGTTCATCCCATAGAACCAATCCCAATCGTACTCACCCCAGGTCGTGAACCAGCTCTTAAATGCATCCCCAATGCACAGATTCTGCTGTCCCAAAGGACCATAGAAATCACTGAAGTAGAGCATACTCCCTGTTTTTGTACTTCCCACCGCAAGGAGCCCGTACGGATCAACAAAAATGTACCAACCAGCTGAATGGTTCTCCTCAACGAAGCGGGTTCCTGAGCAGGCAAACAGATTGTAGAAATACCCGACCGGCTCCAGTGTGAATACCTCATAATTGAATACCGTCCCCCGGTAACCGCTGGTACCATAGACAAATGTATGCCCCCATGGAGAAGAATGGGCACAGAGATGTATCCATTCGTACCCCAAAGAAAGATGGGAGCGATAGTTTTGTGCCGTGGTCTGGTAATCATTATTAACTACAACTACATTAGAATAGAGGAGATTCAGATCGCAGGTACCCCAGTACGACCAATCATCATCAACAAATGCCAATCCCCGTTCCTGTATTGCACTTCCATTTGTACGATAATCGTGATTCTTTCTAAAATAATTCTTAAGAAGCCCGATTTCGCTATCCCAGGTGAGATTCCTTGCGTAAATCCTGCCCACCCATATTTCAGGACCTGTAGCACCGTAGTGGTTATCATAGAGTCCATCATTGTCGCTGTCAACGTACGTACCATTTAAGTCACAAAAATACAGATCATGTGGAAATTCTTCCCAGCTTCCAAAACCATTGGTCTCAAACCATGCAACCGGAAGTTCCCCGACAAATAGAGCCCCAACGAGATCTGTAATACCCGCCAGGTAACTACGGAGCGTAGTATGAGACATACCGCTGATCGTATCAATCTGAACCGAATATCCGGCAGTAACAAGATCATTTGAAAACGTATCGATCTGTGCTGAAATATCCTGGAAAATATCCTTATTTACCAGCACCGCAACCACATTCTGTCTTCCCCGTAAATCCTTCCTGTACACTGTTCCAATTGCTGTTACATCATCGGAGCAATGCACACTCATCCATTGCATATGCGAAACTGGTTGCCGACCGTAGGGATCAATCCACTTCAGTTCTGCAATATCTGATATCCTTGCGAACAGAATCGTCATTAGAAGACAGGTGAACATAGAGGAAAATATGAGTTTTTTCATTGAAACTCCTTTATTAGGATGAACAAGGTAAGAAAAACCTTGCATCAAGGTATGATACATTATATGAGAAGAGAAGTAAAGGGAAAAATGATTAGAAAACTTTCACCGACGTTGTTTTGAACGTCAAGAACAATTCACTTCCAATGGTGAGTTGCATGCGGTCGAATGATGCCTTCGTTATCAATGAAACAAATTCTGCGCCTGCATCGCAAACAACCCTCACCGTATCTCCTTCGATCTCCATGCTCTTAATGCTCCCCTGAAGCACATTTCTTGCGCTCGATTCAAATCGTTTCTTTGAGAGAATGATATCTTCCGGTGGAATAATGAGGTGAATAGGACCTTTCTTGTCAGTCGAAACCTGCAGTTTCACCTTTGCATCAAGCAGTACGAATTTTTCTCCATCCTGTTCAATAACAGTTCCGCTATGCAAATTCTCAATGCTTCCCTTTACCACCTTTCCATTCACAAGCGAGAATACCTCATCGCTTATTCGGTATGCCTGAAAGAGATCATGGGTAGTCAAAACGATGGTCATCTTCCTCTCACGGTTCAACTCCCTCAGCAGGTTTTCAACAAGTGCGACATGAGCTTTGTCAATGTTGGTAAATGCTTCATCAAGGAAAAGGATCTCCGGATCAAGAACGATGGCACGTGCTAGAGCAACACGTTGCGTTTCCCCCCGTGAGAGCTGCTGTGCTTTCCTATCCGCAAAATCAGCCATATTGACAAGCTCAAGTGCAGCGCGCGCTTTCATCTGAGCTTCCTTGCGAGTCGCGCC
>SOKD01000099.1 GCA_004376305.1 Candidatus Cloacimonadota bacterium
GGCTCTTTCAAGTTTCCTTCCAGTCCGTGTTATTGTCCGTTTCGGTTTTTTGTTCTTGTTTAATCGCTTTCGTTCCGATATCATAGTGGTCTCACCGATACACCGTTACTCCGAAACTCCGACCCACTCTTTGCTTGAGTGCTATTCGGGCAGTGCAATTTCTCCCTTCACAGCAGAAGCGGCTGCAATCAAAGGACTTACGAGGTATGTGTCTCCAGCGCCCTGTTTACCGGGGAAGTTTCTATTTGAGGTGCTCAATTGCACTTCTCCCTCTCCTGTCATCCCTATCTGCCCCTGGGCGCAGCCACCACATCCCGGATTGCTTATGATGGCACCATCATTAAAGAGCTTTTCCAGATCACCATGATCAAGAAGCTTTTGGTAAACCTTTTTCGTTGCAGGAACGATGCGTAACATAACACCCTGAGCTACCGTTTTGCCGTCGAGGAAATTGGCAACGATCTTCATATCGCAATACCGACCATTGGTGCATGAGCCGATGAAAACGCTATCTATTTTTTTTCCGAGTACTGCACTCACTGGTTTAACATTATCAGGACTTGGCGGGAGCGCAATCTGCGGCTTAAGACCGTCAATATCGATGGTGATTTCTTGCGCATATTTCGCATTTTTATCAGCATACACAGCTTCGAAGTCGCATTCAGTATATGAGCGCAGCTTCCTTATGAACGACTCCGAAGGAGGGATAAAACTGATGATTGCTGCCATTTCTGTTGCCATACTTGAGAGGGTTAACCTTTCGCAAAGCTTTAATTTATCAACGATATCTCCGTAATATTCCATGGACTTACCCAATGCGCCTTTTGAGCCAATCGTACCCACAATCTTGAGCGTAACATCCTTAATTGTGGTGGGATATGAGATTTTTCCTTCCAAATTTATGCGAATAGTTTGAGGTACTTCAAACCAGGTCTTTCCTGATTTAAAGACAAAGGCAATATCAACATCACCCATACCCTGACCAAATGCTCCTATAGCACCCACAATATTCATATGACTGTCGGTACTGACTGCCGTTGTCCCCGGGAAAATAAGTCCCTCTTCTATTGCAACGTGACTTCCAATACCGGCATCTACATCGAAAACTTTGATTTCTTCCTGACGTGCAAATAATCTGCATTTGTGTTGATTATTTGCGTACGCGATTGTTTTAGCAGGCGCACAGGTGTCAAAAGTGAAGAACGTTTTTTCTCTGTCCTTTATTCTGTGGTCTCTGCAGTTTGATTCGAGATGCTGAACTACATTTGCTCCACCAAAATCGCGTGCAGCGCGGTAATCAATGTCAAGCCAGATGAAATTTCCGGGCTGCACTTTATCCTTCGAGTGATTTTCAAATATCTTCTCTATTATTGTTTTCCCACCCATTAGTGGGCTCTCCTCTTTCGCCTTGACGTGAATTATTTAAAAAAAGTAGCCTTGTTCTCTCTGTAGTTGCCCTCTAGTCGATCTCGTTGCGGATCTTCTCCAGTTCGTATTTAATGTTCGAGAGATTGTAGTTAAGCTTCTTGAACTGATCTACGATATTATCCAGATGGTTCTCTATCTCACTCAGTACATTGCTATCTGAAGTGGATGTGTTATCACTATTCCATTCAGCCCTTAGGAGCTGCGGTCGCAAGAGGATTGCAGCGGGAATGGAAAGAACCGCGATGAGCACTATAATCAGTGAGGCATAGAGGATTTTTCGTGGAATCTCAAGCGTCAATTTCATTACACCCTCCTTGTTTTTTCTTTGTAATACTATATGACAACATAACTATTGTCAAGCCATTTCATTTTACACTAACCACCTTACAGAATACCATAACAATGCAACCGCAGAATTCCTTGTAATACAAATTGGACGCTGATCAACGCTGATTAGTCCCATTAGAGAAATTATTGGAGCATAGGGCAGAGAGCATAGGGCAAAGGGGAAAGCATTTGAGAATTTAACTTTTTACTATTTACTTTAATTGGACGATCATAACCGCTGAAAAAACCTAT
>SOKD01000257.1 GCA_004376305.1 Candidatus Cloacimonadota bacterium
TGACGTCTTTTTCTATTTTAATATCGAATTAAAATTTTCCGGCAGTGTTCACTAATAGTGAGTCAGTACGAGAATGTAAACCAAGTTTATTTTCAATCTTTGCTACTTTCGTAATCATGGGCAAAGAATCGTCTTATATTTCAAAGATTGTTCAATTCCATATTCAGTACAGCGGTAACTCCATATCTTTTTTACACTTTAACCACAATTTCCAGGCTGTCGCTCATTGCAAGATTTTTACTATACAAGAAAAAAATAATTTTGTCAACAAAAATGAAGATATTTCACTGATACATACATGGGGGTTTTTGCTTGACTTAGTCAGATGTTTACGGTAATAGATGGATATGGATTCATTGCTTCACGAGGGGAAGTACCTGGGTTTTCTTGCAACCGTCGATGAAATTGGTCACCCTCATGTTCGCCCGATCGTCTGTTTGGTGAGCGAAGGAAAAATATTCTTTTCCACCAAGGATGGCTCGCGTAAAGCAAAGGAAATTGCGCTGAATACAAGTGTTGAAATAACTATTCCTGTTTGTGTCGATGAAAAATTCAATTATTTTCGTGTCTCCGGCAAAGCATTAAGAATACTTGAAGAGAATTTTATTGTTGAAACGCTTACGTTTTCGGAATACAATCCAGGCGAATACATTCGTATGAGGGAGAGTGACATCACCTTAATGTATGAATTGCTGCCGAATCAGGTGGCGCGATATATTCATGATGAAAAGCGGGAGGAAAACGTTACCGGGAAATTCTTTAATCGGTAAGGGTAATTGCACTTTTATTATGGTTAAATATGGATGCATTTTGATGATTTTGGTTTTTATCTCTTGTTCCAGTAATGTGCGGGGAACAGGAAACAACACTGAAGACCAAGAGAAGGGCAACAGAAGTGATGTCGTCGAGGAAGTGAAATCACTTGAGGACTATATTCTGGCATTGAAAAACCTCAAGCCAATGCTGCCGATTGCGAATTCGCATGTTGCCACATTTGATGGACAATTGCCCAATGCACCGAGGAAGTACCGAAACGGTTATCATGAAGGATTTGATTTCTATGATGGATTTTGTGGCGTGGAGATTGAAAATGGGACGCCTGTTCTGGCGATTGCTGATGGGAAAGTTATACGCACGGATACATTATATGTTGAGATTGAACCTGAGAAACGGAGTGTCCTGTTGGAGAAAGCAAAGGAACGTGGGTTTACCCCAGCTGCTACACTGGACATACTGAGGGGGCGACAGGTCTGGATAGACCATGGTAACAGAATCGTTACGCGATACTGTCATCTGAGCGGTATACAGCACGGTTTGAAAGGATCCGTATTAAAGGGTGATACACTCGGGCTTGTGGGTGGTTCTGGCACAAAATCAAAGACACCTCATCTTCATTTTGAGATATATTTCGCTGATGATTTTTTTGGCAAAGGAATGAAGCCCGACGAGATCAGGGTACTTATGGATGAGATATTCGTTCCACTAACGGTGAACGAGTAAACATAAATCTTTAGCAGCACTGTTGCATTTTGCAAATTTTTCTTGCTTTGCCAGGCAAAATGCTATACATTTTCCGTATGAGAATCCTTGTTGTAAGATTTAGTGCGCTTGGAGATGTTGTTCTTGTTACCCCCCTTTTTCAAAAAATTAAAGCCCGGTATCCAAAGTGTCATCTCGATTTTCTCACCGATATGAAATTTCAGAGCTTGTTTTCGAACGATCCCCATATTGACAGCATTATCCCATACAATATTGCAGAGGAGACTCCTGCAAATTTGTTGCGGTTAATAGGAAAGATAAGGGGGAGAAACTATGATTACATCATTGATGTACACCTCATTCCTCGTTCTTTGCTCATTCTTTTTCTGGGGAAAGCAATTGTGCGAAGAAGAATTAACAAATATACACGTCAGCGAAGGCGTATGGTTGCGTCCTGCAAACAGGAAAAAATACCGCATGTTGTGGATAGATATCTTGAAACCATTAATGGTAAGAACTCAAACAGATACAGACCAAAGATATATTTTGAAGAATGGGAAATAGAAGAAATCCGAAAAGGGATGAACGGAATAAAGGATTCAAGGAAAATCGTGGGTTTTTCTCCGGGTGCTTCCAAAAAAACAAAGATTTGGGAGATCGATAAATTGCGAAAACTTGCACAGTCGCTGATTTTTGACCATGAACTATTTATTATTTTTCTTGGCAACAAGAATGAGATACCCTTAATTGCAGAGATTTCGAAAGCATTAGATAGTCGTTTTCTCAATCTGGCAGGAAAAACCGATCCCAGGCAACTCGCCCTCTACCTGCATGCATGCGATGTATTGTTTACCACTGATTCCGGTCCAATGCACATTGCCGTTGCCGCGGGAACTCCAGTCGTTGCCGTCTTTGGACCAACGGTCGAAGCATTTGGGTTCTCTCCGTATGATGAAAGAAGCGTTGTCATTTCCAAACAGCTTCCCTGCAGACCGTGCAGTCTTCATGGAAGGGACAGCTGCCCTCTCGGACATCACAATTGCTTGAAACTCATAGATGTCAATGAGGTTAAGGATATGATTTTGGGTTGTTTGAAAGTTGTTTAATTACTCTGTCGATGTGATACGATAATCATATGAAAAAGCAAACCATTCTCATCAGGTCTCCAAACTGGGTTGGGGATGCTGTGGTTTCTACATCCATCCTCAAACCTTTACGGGAAGTTTTTTTAAATGACAGAATCTTTGTTGTTGCCAGGAAATATGTTTCATCCATTTTTACAAATAATCCCTTTATTGATGGCATAATAGCTTTTAACGGATTTAATGATGGGATGAAGAAAATCAAAGGAGATATTGGGCTCATACTTCCGAACTCATTTTCATCAGCCCTCCTCTTTGCTGCGAGCCGGGTGAAGAGAAGGATTGGATACAGTTGTGAATTGAGATCTTTTCTGCTCAGTGATGTGTTACCTCCTGTAGCCTTGCGCTCCGAACACCTTCTTGAGAACTATAAGAGAATAGCACTCAGGATAATAAACAACGGCATACCAGATGAATTTCACCCGGGATTGTTTCTTTCGGAATCGGAGAGAGTTAATGATATTTTTGCTGAATGGCATAATTCAGTTCAGGATAAACCGGTAATCATCGATCCGGGAAGCAGTTATGGGAAAGCAAAGGTGTGGCAGGTGGAAAAATATGCAGCACTTATTGATTACCTGATGGAACAGCGGAAACAACTCGTTATTGTGCTTGGTTCATTAAAAAGCATTGCTCTTGTTCATGATATAGTTTCGTTAACCATGCAAAAGCCCATTGTCCTTACTGGTAAATTTTCGCTTCGTGAATCAATGTGTGCAATTGCAAGGTGCAAATTGTTTATTTCACCCGATACTGGAGGCATGCATATTGCCGCTGCATTCGGTGTTTCGCAAATTGCGATCTTTGGTTCATCCTCACCTGTCTGGACACGTCCCCTTAATTCGCGAAGCCGGGTCATTTGCAAATCTCTTTCCTGCTCTCCCTGTTTTAAGAGGGAATGTCCCTTGGGGACGTATGAATGCCTGAGGAGCATTACCGTTGAGGATACAATAGAAAAAGTTGAGGAGCTTCTGTGAAGCAGAAAGCGGTTTTTCTCGACAGGGATGGTACTCTTATCAAGGAAAAGCACTACCTGAAAAACAGTTGCGAGATAGAAATTATTAAAGGGGTGGTAGAAGGACTTCATATGCTGCAGGATTTGGATTTCAAACTTATCATTATTACGAATCAATCGGGAATCAAGAGAGGATATTTTACGGAAAAGGATGTGGAGAAGGTCCATCTGGGCCTTCGATCGCTCCTTTTGAAACATGGAATTGAGATTGATGGTATCTACTATTCGTCTGATCTCCCTGAAGAGGTTTCCAGCACGAGAAAGCCCCGGACCGGACTCATCGAAAGAGCTGAGCGGGAACTTGACATTCAGCTTGATGGATCCTATGTTCTTGGAGATAAAAGAATAGATATTGAGATGGGGAAAAGAAAACGATTGAAAACTATTCTCGTATTAACGGGATACGGAATGGAACATAAAGGAAAGGTCAAACCAGACTACGTTGCTGAGAATGTATACGATGCAGCACAATGGATTAAGTCCATGGAAGATGAAGGGATAAATAAATCTTGACATTTTTTTCTCATTTTGCTATACTTTGCCGAGGTTGATAAAAGATGAAATTAGGAGCTTTGCTTGTAAAGGAAAATCTCATCACCGAGGAGCAGCTTGAAAAGGCTCTGGCGGAGCAGGAAGCCCATGGTGGGCGACTCGGCACAAACCTCATCAAGCTTGGTCATGTTTCGGAAAAGGATTTGATCGCTGCACTATCAAAGCAGCATAATGTTCCTGGTGTTGATCTTAATACCGTTGAGATAGATGAAAATGTTTTATCGTTAGTACCTTCTACAATAGCAACGAAGTACGAGCTCATTCCTGTTTCAAGGGTCGGGAAGAAGCTGACTGTGGCAATGATCAATCCGGATGATATTTTCGCGCTGGAAGATGTTAAGTTCAGCACGGGATTTGAGGTTCAGGCTGTTATTGCAAGTGAAATTGCAATCAGGGCTGCCCTGGAGAAATATTATGAAGGTCAGGATTTGCTGCAAAAGGTGGAAAAGGAGATAGAGGAGTCACTGGATGAAGAAGTGGAAGTTGTCACTGCAGGGGGGATTGGCTTGGAAATGTCCGAAGAAGAGGGGAGTGATCTTGCTGCTGAGATTGACTCAGGTCCTATTGTAAAACTCGTTAATACTATTATTACCAAAGGTGTGGAAGCAGGTGCAAGTGATGTTCACATTGAGCCGTATGAGAAAGAGGTACGCGTTCGATTCAGGATTGATGGCATTTTGCGGGAAATTATGAAGCCCCCGAAGAAAATGCACAAGGGAATTGTTTCAAGAATTAAAATTATGGCAAAGATGAAGATTTCGGAGAAGAGACTTCCACAGGATGGACGAATTAAGGTAAAAATTAGAGGAAAACCTATTGATCTCAGGGTTGCTAGTTTGCCAACAATGTTTGGAGAAAAGGTAGCAATGAGAATTCTTGACAGATCAGCGGTATCTTTCAATCTTGAGGATCTGGGGTTTGAAGAAAACCAGCTTGAGCAATTCATTCATGGAATCAAGATGCCTTTTGGAATCGTACTGGTAACCGGACCGACAGGATGTGGTAAAACAACAACACTGTATGCTGCTCTCGAACTGATCAATAACCAGACGGTTAATATAACTACCGCTGAAGACCCGGTTGAGTACAGCCTTCTTGGAGTCAATCAAGTTCAGATGCGGGAGTCAGTGGGCTTAACGTTTGCAAGTGCTTTGCGATCGTACCTTCGGCAGGATCCAAATATTATAATGGTTGGTGAGGTTAGAGATAAGGAAACTGCTGAGATTTCAATTCGAGCGTCTCTGACAGGACACCTGGTGCTCACTACTGTTCATACAAACACGGCTGCTGCAACGATTACCAGGTTGGTCAATATGGGAGTGGAACCATTCCTCATTGCTTCAACGGTTAATAATATTGTGTCGCAGAGGCTGCTCAGAAAGATTTGTCTGAACTGTGCAGAGGAGGTGGATGTTTCTGAAGAGTACCTTGAGCGTATCGGTCTTAATCCTGACGATTTGAAGGATACAATATTTCATAAAGGAGCGGGATGCAATGTCTGCAATGGGACGGGATACAAGGGAAGAATTGGTATCTTTGAAATTATGGGTATGAGTGCACATATGCGCGAACTCGTACTCGACAAGGTTTCAACCGATGTACTACAGCAAGCTGCAGTTGACGAAAAGATGATGACGCTCAGGGATATTGCAGTTGAGAAACTAAAACAGGGTATAACAACGGTGCACGAGGTGTTGAAGGAAACATCAATTAAGTAATTGGAGGATGTGTGAAGGAAAAAATTGGTGCATTGCTTACAAAGGCAAACATAATTACAGAAGAGCAGCTCCAGAATGCACTTGCAGAACAGAAGAAAACAGGGGAGAGAATTGGTTCTGCCCTTATAAATCTGGGATATATCGAAGCAGATACGCTTGTCAATTTTCTCAGCAGGCAGTTTAAAATTCCTCCCATTCGACTTGAAGATATTAAACCAGATCCTGCCATTATCTCATTGATTAATGCAGAAGTTGCAAATCGTTATGAAGTGTTTCCGGTCAAGAAGATAGGGAAGTCACTGTTTCTGGCAATGTCAAATCCAAGCGATATTTATGCAATTGAAGATGTAAGCTTTAATACAGGGCTGGATATACTTCCACGGGTTGCTTCTACGCTGGATATCAAAAAATTGCTGAATGAATATTATCCAGTAACAAAAGAGATAAGCAGCGTCAGGGAATTTGAAGAGGAACTCGGTTTTGATGATGAGTTCGAGTTGGTTGATGGTGAATTTGATGAAATGTTGGAGCAGGAGGATATCAGCAAGCTTGAAGCTTCAGGCAAGTCTGCACCGGTAATAAAAATCGTAAATTTCCTCATAACTGATGCGGTCAAGCGAGGTGCAAGTGATATTCACATTGAGCCTTACGAGAAACTCTTTAGAGTTCGATTCAGAATAGATGGTGTTCTCCAGGAAGTTATGTCTCCACCCATTAGAATGAAAGGAGCAATGGTTTCGAGGGTTAAAATTATGTCGGGGCTTGATATTTCCGAAAGAAGAATTCCCCAGGATGGGAGGATAAATGTGCGTGTGGGAGAGAAGGTAATTGACCTCAGGGTTTCTATTGTTCCTACCTTATTTGGAGAGAAGGTAGTAATGAGAATTCTCGACAAGAGCGCATTAATGCTTGACATGAAAGATCTTGGTTTTGAAGAGAATTCATTACGTGAATTCATAAATGCGATAGAACAACCATATGGGATAGTACTTGTTACGGGACCAACCGGGAGTGGGAAATCAACAACACTCTATTCTGCGTTGAGCAGATTGAATACAAACGAGGTGCAGATAATAACTGCTGAAGACCCGATTGAATACAATTTGAAAGGAATTATTCAGGTTCAAGTCAATGAAGATATTGGTTTCACTTTTGGCTCAGCATTGAGAGCGTTCTTAAGGCAGTCGCCGAATATTATCATGATTGGAGAGATAAGGGATACAGAAACTGCAGAAATTGCTGTACGGGCAGCTCTCACCGGACACCTTGTCCTTTCAACAATTCACACAAATGATG
>SOKD01000159.1 GCA_004376305.1 Candidatus Cloacimonadota bacterium
GATGGTTTTTTCTGCATGGGTCCTTTATCCGGCGTTTTCTCGGTTTCTGTGAAGTCCATAACCTTTGCTCCGGGGCAACTACATGATGGTTCGGTTTGCTGTTCTTTCCGTATAAATTCCTCCGGTGAGATGTCAACATTATTTTCTTTCAGAACCTCCATTGCCTGATGCAAGAGATTATTTTCTCCGTGCTCTTTGAGATGAAGAAGATGAGCTTTTACCACATTTTTTCCCTGTTTTATAATGTTCTCCATTACTTTCTTTTCATCGTAGGGGTCGGCTTCTCTTTCCTCAATAAGAATGGCTTCTTCCGGACAGTGACCGATACAGGCGCCCAAACCATCACAGAAAAGGTCGCTTATGAGCCTCGCTTTTCCATCGATAATTTGTAATGCCCCTTCCGGGCAGTTGGGGATACATAATCCGCATCCATTGCATTTCTCCTCGTCGATTTGTATAATTTGTCTGATGGTCTTTTTCATTTTTCTTTCCTTTTTTTTGTTTTTTTGTTTTTTTTTGGTTTTTTTCGTGCACTCCGAGCAAATACCGTAGAAGTATGCCTGCACCTCGTTCACGGTATGCCCACCAAATGATTTTCTCCTTGCAACGGGACAGGGAATGTTAATATTGAAGATTTTTCTGCACTCCTCACAGTAAAAGTGGTGATGCGTCTCGGGAATGGGGTCATAACTGATGCGATCGCGTCTTATAGAAAGTTCCTGAATGAGACCTGCTTTCTTAAGTGCTTGAAGACTGGAGTAAATAGTTGCTGTTGATAGTGAGGGAAAGGTTTTCTTGAGTGATTCATAAATTTCCTCAGCGGTTGGATGATTGTTGAGGTCTGAGTAAAGAAATTGCAGTATTGCAATTCGCTGGGGTGTCGCGCGGACACGTCTCTTTTTCAGTTTACTTGCTATTGAATATGTCTTCCTCATAATAAGTTCTATTTAATAATCATTATAATGTAGGATTTGTTATTTGTCAAGAGAAAAATGAGAAAAGCCTCTCTCTTTTCAAGAAATAAAGTTGGATGGTACATCGGTTGTGGAAATTCAGGAGGAAAGTTTTCAAGCTTGACATAACTGAAACGGCTCCATTGAATCTATGTAAGCCGATAATGCTTGAGATATTTTATATTTTGCTTTCTATATATTTTATTACATCTGCAACTGTTTCGAGTTTTGAAACATCCGCATCGGGAATCTGGATATTGAATTCTGCTTCAAATGCCTGAAGCAGCGCAATAAAATCAAGACTATCTGCTCCAAGATCGTTTGCAAGGGATGTTTCCGGTAAAACCTCTGCTTCTTGTACATCCAGCACTTCAACAATAATCCTTCTCGTGTTTTCGAATGTGGGCATGATATGTCTCCTCCGATACATTTGAGTTTAACAGTTTCTTTATTTCGGTCATTATTTGCTCCGTTACCGCTTTCAATATTTTCTTGCTGTAGGGTTTATCGTAATATTCATCAAAATAGAGCGGTTTTCCAAATTCAATGACGACCTTGCGCGGCCGGGGAATTCTCTGTCCTTTTAGCATAACGTTCTGCGTACCTCTGATTACCGTCGGAACAACGGGGACCTTTGCCTGCAATGCAATAAATGCTGTGCCTAATTTTGGGAGCTGCAAATCACCGTTTTTACTTACGGTTCCTTCAGGATACATGTCAATTACATGTCCATTTTTGAGAATTCCGGTGGCTGCACGGATAGATTGTCTATCGAGCTGACCCCTTTTTACAGGAAAGGCATTGAGTTTTGTAACGATAAATGCTGGCAGGGGTCTTCTGAATATTTCTTCTTTTGCCATTGTATGCAGTTGTCTTCGAATGGCAATACCTAAGATAAAGGAGTCTGAGTCGCTGGGATGGTTTGGAGCCAGGATCACGCCACCATGTCTCGGAATATTCTCAATGCCAATGGTTTGCAATCTGATGTACACTCGTGCAATGATCTTGAAAATTGAATGGAGGATCGAATAGACCACCGATAACTCCTTATCCTTTTATCATGGAATTTTATTGTTTTTTCGCTTCTGTATTAAGTTGCTTCTTCAGTTCATCAAGTTCTGATCTCAATCTCTTAAATTCTCTTCTGGTTGGCACATTCATGCGGGTAATGGTGTTCTTTATGAAAGCTTCCAGCATGTTCTTGCTTTCCTTGGTTCTGACAAGGAGCGCCTTCAGCAGATAGTCCTTCTGATGTTTTGATACCTTACCCATTTTGGCAAGTCTTCCAATGATCCTTCTAATTTTCTCCTCTGTAAGCGAGAGTAACTCCAGGGAGCCCCCAACAGGTTTCTCAAGGAAATCAATCACGGAAACTTTACCCTTCTTTATAAGTGCACGAAATAATCCTGATGTTGTGGTCAGGTTCTGTCCCTGTTTTTGCTGCAGTAAAATAATCTGTGCCAGGACTGTATGGGTAATATCGTCACCGGTACTGTTATCTATCACTTGAACTTCTTCTCCTGCTGCTATCATATCTGCAATACCGGTTAAGGTAATAAATTGTGACTCGTTTACATCGTACATTTTACGAGCAGCATATTTTTTAATAATTCTCATGGTACCTGCTATCTTCCGCACTGCGGAATAGTATACCAAAAAAATGACTATTTGTCAATAATAAATGAAAAAAATATGAGTGCACAGACTAAGATATGTTGTTACGCTTTGATTGAGCGCTTGGGGAGTGGGATCCAAAAATTAGTACTTGAAAAAAAAATCATTCTGTATTATAATGTAACGTTATTCTGATGTGGTGGATTGCCATGGGTTTTCAACGAGGAAGTGAAGGTAATTGAAAAATAGGAGGATATGTGTTTCGTAGACTTCTCATTATATTATTTCTCATAACTCTTTTAATACCACTTTACGGTAGGATACCATTTTCTGCGGGACTTCAGTATTCATCATATACTCTTTACATGGACGATGAAGATGCGGAAATTACAGGGGGTTTTGGTGGTGAAATCGGGATTACTGATATTCTTCCTCATATTGGTTTGAAACTCCGTATGAGCAAAATACGGTTTACCACGTCGGCGGAGAACATTCCATACGATTATGAGTACATGCCCGTATCTCTGTGTACCAGTTTTGACATGTTACCTTTTTATGATGCATTTTGGTTAAGCCTTACCATGGAAACAGGATTTGGATACTATTTCTGGAAGGGAATGCAGAATGATGAAATCGTCATTCTTCCAACAGGCGGTAAGATGGATGAGCGGGATTATGGCTTTCTTGGTGGTTTTACAATTCAGCTGAAGCCTCTCAGAAATATTGCTATTGAATTTTCGACCCGCTACAACTATATAGCCAGCTCAAACATTCACAAATACGGTTATTTTGACAAGGATGAGAAATTGTGGGAGAATGGAATCGGGATAAAATACTTAATACAATAGAGTAACATTCCTCTTTGTATTGGAGGTGAGATGGTAATATTATTTATTTTTCTTGCTGGAATTTCTGCGACGGATACAGTACACCTGACATTGGAGAAAGCGGTAGAGTATGGTTTGAAACATAATCCTGAAATTGAGCAATTTGCAATAAATTATAAGAAATCCGAGATAAAAGTTCAGGATGCAATTTCCGTATATTATCCATCCTTATCACTCAATGGATATTTTGCATATCTGAGCGACGTTCCTGTTTTTGAGTTTGATGGGATGCCGGTTCCAATGGGCCAGCATAGGAATTACAGTGTTTCGTTATCACTCCAACAGGTTATCTTTGCCTGGGGAAAGCTCTATGATATGTATAAGATTACCGAGATACAATCAGAAATTGCCGAACTTACTTTAAAACGAAAACACCAGGAAGTTCGATATGCAATAATTGATATGTTCTATGGATTATTGATACTCGAAAAGCTGGTTGAACTTACTAACGAAAGCCTGATCCAGTTGCAGAGGCATGAGCAAGCCGTTGAAAAACGTTACAGGGCAGGGCTCGTTCCACATTTTGAGCTCCTGCGCTCTCAGGTTCAGGTCGCCAATCTGAAACAAGGGGTGATCGAAACAGAAAATGGTTT
The DNA here is from genome assembly GCA_004376305.1 of Candidatus Cloacimonadota bacterium. GTDB lineage: Bacteria > Hydrothermota > E44-bin80 > E44-bin80 > E44-bin80 > SOKD01. Next base: position 4,048 of record SOKD01000159.1, read on the forward strand.
GACCCTGACAAAGGAAGGTTTCAAGATGCTTATGGGCATGGAGCTCGATGTAGAGATTGAAATATCCGGTGATTTAACAGTCTTTGAGGAGGTTTATGCTCTTGATGAATTAATTGATGAAGCGCTCGTAAACAGGATTGAAATAAAAAATATAGAGAACTTTGAGCGGATTGCAGAGAGGGCTCGTCTTATTGCGAAGAAAATCTTACTTCCATCAATTGTTGCAGGTGCAACATACGAACGAAAGAGACCATTTAGTTTCGGCGGAGACCAGTGGGGTTCGAATCTAACGTTCACTATAGGTTTTCAGTTTCCAATTGTATCGGGATTTAAAACGCGGTATCAATATGAAGAAGCATTGTTGGTGCTGAAAGAAGCGGAATTGGCAAAGAACAATCTCGAGAAAGCGGTTACGGTTGAGGTGAAGCAAGCATTTTTTAGCCTTCAGGCAGCCAGGGAGGGAATTGTTGCGACGCGAGAAAACGTTAATCAAGCTGAAAAAGCATTTGAAATCATTGAAACAAGGTATAGAAATGGGCTCGTAACAAATCTTGAATACCTCGACACTCAGCTTGCCCAGATGCAAGCAAAAATAAACTACCTGTCAGCATTAAAGAATTGCCACTCAGCACGAGCTGCGCTGTATAAAGCAATTGGTAAGGAGGAATAGATGCGAAAGGCAATTATTATTGTTATCATAGTAATAATTCTACTGGTACTTGTAGTCTTCAGGATACAGAGCATACGGAGGAGCAGGACGGCAGAGATTGAAAAGTTGCCACTCCCGGTTGGAATTATGATCGCAGAGTATGGCGATGTTTCAAGCACATGCGAGGTCCTTGGAAGCATTACAGCAAGAAAAACAGCGCAGGTTTTTCCAGAAACAAGGGGTCGTATCACACGCATTTTAGTCAAAGAAGGTTCAAGGGTGCATAAGAATGGCAGGCTCATGGCTTTAAGGAACGAGGCAATTGGTTTTGATTATCAGGAGGGATTCATTAAATCTCCAATTTCAGGAAGCGTTGCGAAAATAATGGTTGATATTGGCTCTATGGTTACGCCGCAGATAGCGGTCGCTGAGGTTGTTGATTATTCAACGGTGAGCATTACTTTTGTTGTTGCAGAAACAGATATTGCCTGTGTGAGTAAGAAGAACACTGTTTCCGTTACCATTGATGCTTTACCGAAGGAAATATTCACAGCGAAAATTACAGAAATAAGTCCTGTAATTGATCCATTGACAAAAACGGTACATGTTAAGGCAGGGGCTGATAATCAAGACCGAATGCTCAAACCCGGGATGACAGCACGTATTACGATTAGCCTTGGGCAGAAAGAGAATGTTCTGGTTGTTCCAAAGAGTGCTTTCAGGAATGGTTTTGTGTTTGTTGTTGAAGATAGTATAACTGAAAAAAGGGCGGTTACCACAGGAATTACTGGCGATATGTATATTGAAATTATTGAAGGACTTGCTGTAGGTGAAAGAATTGTTGTTGTGGGACAGGAAAGACTTACAGGCGAGGAGAAGGTAAATCCAATTGAAGCCGATAAGTAAGAAATCCAAGTAATCAAATAACCAGGATTATTGAATGGAGTAAAAGATGAGCATTACTGATATATCGATCAAAAGACCGCTTGCTGTGTCGATGATTTTCCTTGCATTTGTTATCTTTGGATTTATTTCATTGACCAAGTTACCCGTCGCCATGTTGCCGAACATGAGTTTTCCGATGATGATGATTATGACGAATTATCCTGGTGCAGGACCGGTAGAAATAGAGTCCGAAATTACCGATGGACTTGAAAGGGTGTTGGGAACGGTGAATAATCTGGATAACATTACCTCTACAACATCAGAAAATACATCAATGATTATGTTGCAGTTTGTCTGGGGCACGGACATTGATGCTGCAGCAAACGATGTGAGGGATAAACTTGGGATCGCACTACCGTATTTTCCAGAAGCGGCGGGCGATCCTTTAATATTCAAATTTGATGTTTCACAGCAGCCTGTTATTATGTACAATGTATTAGGGGATATCAGTGAAATTGAATTGTACGAGATTGTAAATGACATAAGCGACAAAATACAGCGCGTGGACGGCGTTGCAGCTTCTTTCAATATGAGTAATGAAGCAAAGGAGATACAGGTAAAACTTGATCCGGTTAGAATGAAAGGAACGGGAATAACGGCACAGCAGATTCTTGGTGTTTTGCAGATGCAAAATGTAAACTACCCACTGGGAAATATCGAAGAAGACAATAAGGTGTATATACTTCGTACGGTTGGACAGTATGCGGACATCGCTGATATTGAGAAAACCGTTGTCGGGAATAATAATGGAATCCCCATTCTTCTTTCTCATATTGCGGACATTAGTGAACAGGTTCCAGAACTGAAATCGATTTCCAGAACCAATGGTGTTAAATCATTGTGGGCGTTTGTTCAGAAAAGGACAGATGCTAACACGGTTCGGGTCTGCAACGATGTTATCAAGAAATTGAAAGCAATAGAGAGGGAATTACCACCTGGAGTCAATATTGACATTGTCTTTAATCAAGCTGATTTTATAACAAAATCGATTCGAAGCACTGCAAATAGCCTTATTATTGGAGGGATTCTTGCCGTTCTCATTCTCCTTCTCTTTCTTGGGAGTTTCCGATACACGCTCTACGTTGCAGTTGCAATTCCCATAACTCTATTCTTTGCTCTGTTTCTCATGTATGTATCAAACATGAGTTTGAATATTATTTCCCTCGGTGGATTAACCGTAGCAATTGGTATGGTACTTGATTCAGCAATTGTTGTTTTTGAAGCAATTTTCCGGCATAGAGAAAAGGGAGAAATAGCAACGAAGGCAGCGTCTATTGGTACGCATGAGGTTGGGACGGCAATAACCGCATCGACGCTGACTACCGTTGCGGTTTTTTTGCCACTCCTTCTCATTACTGGTTTTGCTTCATTTTTCTTCAAAGAACTTGCATTGACAGTGACATTCGCTCTGGTTTCTTCACTCCTCGTTGCGCTTACGATCGTGCCCATGCTCTCATCACGATTCTTGCGGATACAGAAGCAGGAAGCAAGAGGAATTGCGGGGCGTTTCACGGGATTTTATACAATAATTGAACAGCGATATACACATATTATA
>SOKD01000376.1 GCA_004376305.1 Candidatus Cloacimonadota bacterium
GGGGAGAACTGACGCCGGGGTTCATGCGCTGGGGCAGGTGGCAAACTTTACTACAAACAAAGAACTGGATACAGTAACAATTAAGAATGCTCTAAACGCTTATCTTCCTAATGATATTTTCATCAAGCATGCTGAAGATGTTGATGTATCCTTTAACGCAAGGTTTGATGCGGTTTCGAGATTATACGTATACCGAATTGCAAAAAAGTATTCTGTCTTTACCAGACCTTATACATGGTACTATACGCATCCGCTCGATGTTCAGCGGATGAATGAAGGGTGCTCTCTTCTGGTTGGAGAAAACGACTGTACATCATTTTCAATTGCAAAATCAAGGAAGGAAAATATGGTTATAAATATTTTTCGATGTCATTTCACCGAAACAGAAAATGAAATAGAATTTAAAATTAAGGCAGATCGGTTTCTGCACAAATCAGTAAGAACCATGGTGGGAACTCTCTTGTTGCTTGGAAGAAAGAAATTGGAAGTTTATGATATCAAAAAAATAATTGCATCAAGGGATATATCACAAGCAGGCTCAACAGCGCCAGCGCACGGGCTTTTCTTAAAGGAAGTGAACTATTAACCGGAATGTAAGTACTGGAGATAGGAGGTTTTATGAAGTTTTTTATTGACACAGCAAATCTGGATGAGATAAAGGAAGCGAGTGAGCTTGGATTTCTTGATGGTGTAACGACAAATCCAACACTTCTGTCAAGGGAAGTGGAAAGAACGGGAATGGACCCCAATGATGTTCTAAAAAAGATATGTGAAATGGTAGAAGGTCCTATCTCCGCAGAGGTGGTTAGTCTCGAAGTGGATGGTATGGTCAAAGAAGCAGAGAAACTCAGCACAATTGCAAAAAATATATGTATCAAGGTTCCTATGACCAAGAACGGAGTGAAAGCAACGCGAACGATCACCGAGAAAGAAACCATGGTTAATATGACACTCATATTCTCTGTCAATCAAGCACTTCTTGCTGCAAAAGCTGGAGCAACCTTTGTGAGCCCCTTTATTGGCAGGCTCGATGATATTGCCCACATCGGTATCGACCTTGTAAGTGACATAATGGATGTATTTGAAAACTATGCTTTCCCGACAGAAGTAATTGTGGCAAGTATAAGACATCCCCTCCATGTTGTCGAAGCAGCCCTCATCGGAGCGCATATTGCAACAATACCTTTCAAGGTTATTGAAAAAATGTTCAAACATCCCTTAACAGATATAGGTATAGAACGTTTCCTCGCCGACTGGAAAAAAATAGCAAATAAATAGGGTTACTGCGAACATCTGTTTGCATCTGTGGTTGCAAACTGTTTGAAATGTAACTTTTTACCTACAACTTGTAACCTGTCTATCTCTCTATTCTCGTGACAAACAAGCAAACATATTATGTAATGCCGAATAGTGACAGTACATTTTTTGCAAGTGGCACCGCTTCTTCTTTTGGTAAACAGTACTTCATGATGAGGAAATTCTTCCGCTTTTTAGCAACCTCCTCCCCAACCTTTTTATCCTTAATCACTACATCGGCAATAAATTCAGCAAGCATATCGAAATCCTTGTCTTCCATGCCAAATCGTGTCATCTCAGATACACCCATTCTGATTCCGCTTGGATCCAGAAAGCTTTCATCGTCGGGAAGCGCCTGATAATTTGTTACTATATTGTTATCTTCAAGTCTCCTTGCAATCTCCTGACCGTTTCCATATTCCCTTATCCTGATGACAACCTGGTGTGTTTCAGTAAAACCATCTGTTTCATCTCCTTCTACAGCCACACCGCGTGTATGCAGTGATTTGGCAAAAGCGCGAGCATTGTTTCTCACAGCATTCTGATATTCATCTTTGAATTTATTCATCTCATATGCTGCCATGAGAAGACCGAGGAGTGATCCAAGATGGTGGTTGCTTGTCGAACCAGTAAACACACGACTCTTGATGTCGAGCCATAACTTCCTGAAAGTGGTTCCCTTATCCATATTGCTCGCAATGATTCCTCG
>SOKD01000113.1 GCA_004376305.1 Candidatus Cloacimonadota bacterium
CTACAAGCTGGCGAATATTCTTATTAGTTGCTGCAATGATCCTTGTTCTTACCTTTTTGTATTTTGTTGCTCCAATCTTTTTGATCCCACCGGTATCAAGAAAGCGGAGCAAACTTGCCTGCAAAGCTCCCGATGCATCACCGATTTCATCAATAAGGATTGTCCCGCCCTGAGATGCTTCAAGTAAACCTATTTTTTCCTTCTCTGCTCCCGTAAAGGCACCCTTTATGTATCCAAAGAGCTCAGATTCTAATAGAGAGGGCGGGATTGCAAGGCAATCAAAAATGGAAAATACTTTCTCCTTTCTATCACTCAACAAGTGAATTGTTCCTGCTACAAGCTCCTTTCCTGTACCTGTCTCACCGTGAATGAGTACCGCAATATCTGTTTTTGCAGCGTTATTTATTCTGTCAAAAACGGTTTGCATCACTGCTGATTTTCCAATAATATTCTTGGGACCAAACCGACTTCTCAGGCTGGTTTTTAGAATAATTGCTTCTTCTTCAATCTTTTTGTAATCGAGAGCTTTTATCAGGGTGCCAGCAAGTAGGTTGGCAAGAGAAGTGAAAAATCTTTTATCCCTTTGGGAAAAGATGCCCGGTTTTTCTGTACTGTCAAGATAGAGAGTACCCAGGACGGTGTCGCCGCTTATAATTGGAATGCACAGCAGAGAGCGAATTTCGTTTATAAGAACGCTTTCGTTTTTTTTAAAATGCTTGTCCGTCCTTGCATCGTGACTGATTATCGGTTTCTTAGTTGTTTTGACTTGTTCAAGGGCACTTCTCGATATCCTTTTTGCATCTTTAATGGTCGTTTTGTCAATGTGTTTGCCAGTAACGATAAAGTCATCGGTGTCAGGATTAAGCATGAGAAATAATCCTCTTTCCGCGCCAGTGATTTTTTTCGCAAGTGAGAGAAATCGCTCTTTCAATTTATTCAGATCTGAAATATTCTGAATTGCCTTTCCGAGTTCATCGAGGGTTTCAAGATACTTACTGCTTTCCGGCTCTGTTTCAGCAAAAAGTGTGAACCCATCCACGAGTTTGATTAGCTTTTTATTAATTCGTGAAATAAATGGAGCTGCCTTCATCTCAAGAAAAATTGATTTCGCTTCTTTCAACATGGCAAGATTCTCAATGAAATACTTACTTTCTTTTTGTTTGCTGTATGCCATCTGCATAATATCAGATAAAGCAAGGAGGATTCTTGCATAGAGAAAACGTTGTGTTTTTAAATGGGGATCACCTTTCCATTTTTCAATTCTTTTCTCCCGGGAAGCAGATATTGTTTCTTTACTTATTGCAATCTCAAGCAGATCGATTTCTCCTTTGAATAAAAGCATGCCGTGTCTTTGAACCGATTCTTTCGCTTGTTTTAATGCAATTCGAGCATCTTTTTTATTTCCAATGGGCATAAGTGATAATCCCTTATAGATAAGGGCATAAGTCTGGTATTCAGGGATAGAAAAGCTCTTTTTGCTTTGCTCAATGCTGCCAAAATGCAGAAGCGCCTTCTCATAATCCTCTGATACAAACCTATCGATGCCCCTTACTAAATCTATCTTCAGGAGTTCCTTCGTATCTGATATATTTTTCCTTACGTTGCTTGCCTGTTTGAAGATTTTCGCGAGTTTGCTTCTTTCTCCGCGAAAGACGTAAACCAGGGCAAGATCCATAATAGTGCAGAATTGCAGGATAGCATTATTCAGGGATTTGCCTATCTGTTCTGCTTTTGTAAATAATTTTTCAGCGTAATCAAGGTTTCCCTTTCTTATTTGTACATTCCCGGAGAGATTGTAAAGATAGGCAATTTCGTACAATTTCCCTAATTTTTTTGCGGTGTTGAGAGCTTCACTTATTTTTTCCTCGCAGACTTCTATTTTTCCTGAATAGTATAAGCTCTTCACAAGACTGAGGAGAACATCGAGCGTTCTCACAAGATCTCTTGTTTTTCCTAAGTGTTTTAATGTCTTTTCAAGGAAAGGGATTGCCTTTGCGTATCCTTTGCTGTATTGCTCTACTCGTACCAGAAGGTTTAGCGCAGCGTTAGCATAGAATGTGCTGTGAAATTCCTGACTGATCTTTAATGATTTCTTACCATATGCTTGAGCTTCTTGGAATTGTCCCGTGTACTGCTTGAGTATTCCAATATGGCAAAGGAGCCTGGAAAGGAGAACCTTTTTTGTAAGTTTTGATGAAAGTTGCATGGCTTTATTGTACGTCTTTTCCGCTTTTATGTAATTGCCACGACAGAAACAGAGCCAGCCGGTATCTATGAGGACTTCAAATTTTCTATCGGTTTGTTGAGTGATCTTAATGAGGTTTTCGAAGATATTTCCTGCTTCATTGTATTTACCGGAAATCGTTTTTATTACGGCGAGACTATGGAGGAGTTTTATTTTCTTACTTTTATTACTGATAGTGGAAAGAAGCTGGGAGAATAGTTTGGATGCTGCTTTATGATTTCCCTGATGTGTGAAATAATTTCCAATTATTATAATTGAATCAATATCAATTTTTCCGAGCAGACTTTTATCCGAAATCTGCTGTAATTTACCGAAGGCATTCATTGCAGTGTCAATATCACGTGATTTTATGGCATGTTTCAGTGTTTTAAGGAGGAAGGTGTCTGCTTCATGCATGCCAGCGTGGAATGAATGGAAAGCTTTTTGTTTGAGAATTAATTGAGTCTGTTTTTGATTTTCTAATAGTTCTACTATCCGTTTATGGATAGATTTTTTCTCTCTTCTTTGCATGTCTTTGCAGATTATTTCGCGAAGCAGTATATGTGTAAAATCGTAATAATTGTCGAAAGCAGTGAAAAATTGGGTAAGATATAATTTTTCGCAAATATAGAGTGTTTCTGCCTCGCTGAAGGGGGATAGTTTAATGAGCCAGGCTATGGGAATTGATCTACCAAATGTTGCAGAAATCCTCAATAGTGTTCTTTCCGCATCTGTGAGTTGCTGCAACCGTTTATGAACGAATGTGTCGATCTTCCTCGGGATCTTAATAGATTTTAGTTTTGACATATGGTAAACAAGACCATTCCCGGACCTCTTGAGAAGCTTCTTTTCAAGCAATTCCTTGAGTATTTCTTCTATGAAGTAGGGATTACCCTCTGTTTTTTCATAAAGGTACTGGGCAAGTTTTTCAGCATTTTCAGAAACACCGAGAAGATTCTTTACAAAATGCACTATTTCATTACTATCGAGCCCTTGCAGTCGTAACAGATGAATATTTTCGTAATCACCATGTCGTACAATTTTTTCAAAGTCTTCAGACACTCGTTCTGTAGCACCAATGATCATTATTTTATTGCTTGCAACAAAATTGGAAATATAGAGAAAAAATTCATGAATATTTTTATTCTTAAAATCAATGTCATCAATAACCAGTATCTGAGTTGCATTGTGAGACAATTCCTTGAGTGCTTTTTCTGCTTTATCGAAGAAGTGATACTTAACCTCGCCTGAAAGATCACATTCTTCTTTCGCAAAGATTCTGGCTGCAGTTGGATGGTTGGTGCTAATCCTCTCAATAAGATTCATAAGCCAGTCAAAACCTTGCTTCTCACTGTGGGCACTCTTTATATAGTGAACCTCTTTACCCTCAAGAAACAGTCGATGCTCAAGCTCTTTGAGGAGCCTTGTTTTGCCAATCCCCGTAATGCCTTCAATGAAGAATATTTGGCCATTTCCTTCAGATGCTTTTTTCAGCAACTTATCCGAATTTTGAAGATTTTCCTTCCTTCCAATAAAATCACTAAAGAGCAATTTTTCTATATACCTTTTCTCAAAAGATGTTTTTCCCTTGTTTTCAATCGCGTCGATAATGGTTTTGATATTCGAGTACCGGTTTACACGGAGTTTATCCGCCATTTTCATTACAATCGTGTTGATGTGATTCGGGACATTCCTGTTGAAGGGCAGAGGGAGAAGTGGTTTGTGAAAGATTGCGTTAATAGTAGTTTTGGCAGATTTGTTACTGATGGCAGCATTTCCTGCAAGGGATTCATACAGTATTAGACCCAAGGTGTAAATTTCAGTTCTTATGTCGGGTCTTTCGCCTTTTAATATTTCGGGAGCGATGTATTGCAGTGTTCCGCCGATTCTTTTCTTGATTATATTTTCCTGAAGTTGCGCGAAACCGAAATCAACAAGTTTTACCGCACCTTCCTTTGTTATGAGAATATTTTGGGGTTTTAGGTCGCAGTGTAATAATCCTTTTTCATGAACAAAAGAAAGTACATGAAGAATATCCAGAAACAGGGATACAAACTTCTTAAAACCATTTTTCTTGAAATAATAATTGAAAGGGAGTCCATCAATAAACTCCATAACAAAACAGGGATATTTCTTTCCTTTCACTTTACAGGAATCAACGCTAAGCACTTTAACAATATTGGGATGGATAAGTGTTTGAAGGATATGGTAATCTTTTCTAAATGTGTTTATTGCATCTGGCTCAGATGATTTCAAGACCTTAAGTGCAACGATATTGCCTTTTACAGCATCGGTAGCCTTGAATATTACATTATTGGTGGTCTCATAAATTGTTTTTTTAATAATGAATTTGTCGTTCAAAATCATGGTCAGTACTGTATATTATCTGCTCATCATTGTCAATAATAAATTTGTTGGGAATGCTTTCCTGAAATTTTAGATGGAAGTGCGCTCTGAGGAGAGCGCGGTAATCAAACCGGGAAGTACCCCTTTATTACGATGTAAATTTGTGGTTAATTTATCCCTTTCCTATAAGGTCTTCCACAACGAGCAGCAGGTCAGATGGCGTATAGGGTTTTTGCAAAAATGGGAATCCTTTATCAAGGAGTATGTGTCTCTTTGATCGTTCATCTGAATACCCACTGCTAAAGAGAACGTGTAACTGTGGATTATGGAAAAGGAGTTGGTCAACCAATTGAGGACCAGTTTCACCAGGCATGACCACATCGCTAAAGACGAGGTTAAAATTCCCATTCTCTGTCATAAAAACATCTTTTGCTTCTTTTGAATTTGCTGCTTCACTTACATCATATCCACCTTCTCGGAGCACTCGTACAGCCAAATCACGAACGATGCCCTCATCTTCAACAACAAGTATGCTCTTTCCACTGTTAGAGGATTTGATTAATGAATTCTTATTTTCTGTCATGTTTTTTTGCCTCCTTGAATAGACGGGAAGAAAAATACGAAATTCCGTTCCCTGTCCTGGTTTGCTTTCAACAGTGATCCAGCCCTTATGCTGTTTAACAATCCCGTAAACAACCGATAAACCTAATCCAGTTCCTTTGCCAATGTCTTTTGTGCCAAAGAATGGTTCAAACATTCTGTGAATAATGTCTTTGTTCATGCCAACCCCGGTGTCTTTTACCGAGAGACAGACAAAATTACCTGGGTGAGCTTCCGGCATTTTCAAGCTTTCGTCTTCATTTACTGTTTTGTTACTTGTGGAGATTTCGAAGGTTCCGCCTTCAGGCATTGCATCATGGGCATTGGTGGCTAAATTAACAACCAGTTGCTTGATAAGTTCTGAATCCGATTCAATGGATTTCAAATTTGTAGCAAAATTGAGAACAAGCGTGATATTTTCAGAAAGAAGGTGTTTGAGCATAATCTCCGCATTTTCAATTATATCATTGATATTGAGTATCTCAAATTCGATCTTCCTTTTTCGACTGAACGTAAGAAGATGGTGTGCCAGTGTTGAAGCCTGTTTTGCTGCTTTTTTGATGGATTCCACATCTTCACGAAGAGGTGCGTTCTCTTCAATCTTACCGAGCGATAATTCACTGAATCCTATTATGCCGGTGAGTAAATTATTAAATTCGTGAGCCACACCTCCAGCCAATCTTCCAATTGATTCCATTTTTTGTGATTGCAGAAGGAGGGATTGCAATTTCTCTTTTTCTTGTTCCAACTGCTTCCGTGTTGTAATATCCCTGAATATTCCCCTCGTCTGAATCGCTTTTCCATTTTCACGTTTGCAACTGATGTTTCCTTCAACGATGATTTCTTTTCCCTTTTTGGAAACAAATACCGTTTCAACATCTGTTACATTTTCACCTGATAAAACACGCTTGAATACATTTCTGCATTGCTCTGTATGTTCGGAATGGATGATGTCGAATAAGGAAAGATCTTGTACTTCTTTCTTACTATAACCCAGAGTCTTTCGCCATGAGGGATTAACGTATACGAATTTTTCATCAGGTGAAACACTTTGGATGAGATCACTCGTGTTTTCAAACAGATCACGAAGCAATTCTTCACTCTTTTTTAGTGTTTTCTCCGCCCATTGTTTTTCTTTTACGAGATTCTGCTGGTTAAGAGCTCTTTGAAAGATCGAAGGCAGCAGGTCAAGATAACACCCATCTATATCTTTGACAATGTAATCACTTGCCCCTAACTTCATTGCTTCCACGGCAATACGCTCATTTCCTGCTCCCGTTAACATAATTACCGGAGGAAATGGTCCGGGATCAGCAATTCGACGGAGAACTTCCAATCCGTCATATTCAGGCATATTCTGATCGAGAACAAGAATATCATAGTGTGCCTTGTGGTACATTGTTAGCCCGGATTTTCCATCATATGCGATATCCACAACATACCCGTGGGGTGAGAGCCTTTTCTGGAGGAGTTTGGCAAGCCCAGGATCATCTTCCAGAAGAAGAACACGTATTCCTTTATATATGAGCATAACGGATACTCCCTTCCGGTACTGAGACGACAGATAGAAACAGTCCAAGTTTGTGAATTGCATCACAGAATTGCTGATAATTGACGGGTTTCGTGATATAAATGCAGCATCCTATTTCGTAGCATCTGGAGATTTCGCGAGTATCACCGGTTGTGGTTAAAATAATTACAGGAATATGTTTTGTGCGCTCGTCAGTCTTCAAGGTTTGAAGCACCTGATAGCCATCAAGCACCGGCAGGTTCAGATCAAGAAGGAGTAATAGGGGCTTTGAGGTATCAATATGTGAAAAGCTGCCTTTCGCAAAGAGGTAATCGAGCGCCTGTTGCCCATTAGTAACATTAACAATTTCGTTTGAGATGTTTGCGCGTCTCAAATTTTTTTCAATCAAACGAGCGTGTCCTGGATCATCCTCAACGAGGAGAATGGTTACTTCTTGCGGTCTATTCATCATTGCCTCCTTTTTCTAAATTATCCGG
>SOKD01000189.1 GCA_004376305.1 Candidatus Cloacimonadota bacterium
CGATAAAAGGTCCACGATAGGGAAATCAACAAAGATCTGGCATTTCTCCCATATCAGAGAAGGTGCGAGAATAGGAAATGAATGCATCATCGGACAGAACTGCTATATTGCCTCCAGGGCGGTTATCGGCAACTGCGTAAAGATACAGAATAACGTGAGTATCTTTGATCTGGTAACGCTTGAGGACAATGTCTTTGTCGGACCCTCAGCGGTTTTCATCAACGATCTGAATCCCCGAGCGCCCTATCCCAAACAGGGCAACTGGATTCCAACACTGGTAAAGGAAGGCGCAACTATAGGAGCAAATGCAACCATTGTATGTGGGATCACCATTGGCAAATGGGCTTTCATCGCCTGCGGTGCGGTTGTAACAAAGGATGTTGAGGATTACTCCATCGTTAAAGGAAATCCTGCACAACAGGATGGCTGGATATGCAGGTGTGGAACAAAACTTCTCATAAGTAACAAAAAAGCGAAATGTAAAAATTGCGGCAGGACATACAAAGACGATAGGAATACGCTCCGAATATTAACGTAACGCTTCCTGTCTCTTTTTCTTTTTATTTTTTGCTGTAGTGAACAGATTTATCCCAGATGGTTTTCCAACTATCCCGCAAAATATTTCCGAAACTCATGTAGTCACATTCACAAGCCGTTACATCACCATCTGGCTCAATACACATACTGTACTCCCACACAACACTCGTTTCATCCGCACCCTCAGTAGCTCCTTCACCATACCAGACAAAAGATATATTATCCTTCTCAGTGATTGCACGTAAGGTATCAATTACACTCTTCACTTCATTCTTCGCAAGGGCTAACCCCTCATCTTTTACAACACTTCCTTCCTCTAAGGCATCAGCCGCAATGGCATAGACACCCTTTTGTTTTAAGAAGGAAATGAGTTGCGGTATTTCAGTGTAATTCTTCTTTGTAAAGGTTGTATGTACAACGCAGTAGAGTGGTGTAGCAAGTACATTTTCAAGTCCTCGTATCGTTTTTTCCCACGTCCCCTCCCCAATGAGTTGATCGTGCACCTCTCTTTTATGCGATCCTATTGTAATCTGAAGATGATCAAGTCCCGCATCAACCAATGCGTTTGTATATTTCAAATCAGCACAGGTTTCTCCGTTCGTTAGTAAACCCGTTACAATTCCAACTTCTTCAGCAAATTGAACAAGTTCCACAAAATTCTCAAAGAGGGTTGGCTCGCCACCAGTGAAAAGAAGATGTGGAATACCAATGTTCCACAGTATTTCAATAACACGCTTCCACTGTTCAGTATTTATGCTATTAATACCCTCACGTTCCCTGATGCAGAACTGCCGAAATAAATTACTGTTATCATATGTCAGAATCAAATCCATTCTGTGTGGCGCTGAAAATCCCGCTGTAAACTGAGCAATGTCCTTATCGGAAAGGTACGTGATCGGGTCAACATCAGTTGCTTCTGCAAATCGCTTTACCGAATGCTTAAGTGCATCAATATCTTCAGTAATTATCTCTTTCTTAACTCTGTATCTTTCTGTCATTTTTTTTATGATTAACTCATCACTTGAACCATCGAGTAATCGTTTTATAATCTCTGCAGCAGTTTGGTTAAGATAGAGTATCTTATCAGCATCAATGACCAGTAAACCTGAGCCGTTTGTTTCAATCCTTAAATGAACACGATGCCCTTCAAGCATTCCTCCACCTCTGTAATGGTATACACCATGCTTGAGCGGCTTCGCCCACGTGAAGAATTTTTTCATTGGGTTTGCCATGAAAACTCCTTTGTCAATTACTGAAAAATATAGACCAGATTCAAAAAAAAGTCAAACACTTTTTAGGGTTTTCTGCAAAAGTTCAGGAAAATGATAATCGGATCGGATTACGTCTTTATAACATAGAATTGAGCTGATGGAAACGCGCAGCGTTTTCAGTCAGCTCCAATGTTTCGTTAGATTTTTTTATTTCTAATTTTGAATTCT
>SOKD01000073.1 GCA_004376305.1 Candidatus Cloacimonadota bacterium
GGTAACAGAACTCGATCGGTATACAGCAGTATTCGTTTCCGTGGGTATGTACGGTGATAACTACGTCATTGAAAATGGATCTCCCGAAGCTGTAGCGTTAGTGGATTTTCTAAATAGTGGTGGACGGATGTATCTTGAGGGAGGTGATGTCTGGTACTGGGACCCTCAAGTTATGAATGGATACGATTTCGGTCCTCTCTTCAAAATCAATGCAACCGCCGATGGAAGCAGCGACCTTGTAACAGTGTTCGGACAATCCAGCGTATTTACCGCTGGTATGAACTTCAGTTACTCTGGAGAAAACAGCTATGTTGATCACATTTCATCTGAAAGTGGTGGTATGCTTATTTTTCAGAACAGTGCGCCAGTCTACGACTGCGGAGTAGCTAACGATGCGGGAACATACAAAACCGTTGGCGTTTCATTTGAGCTTACCGGTCTGGTTGATGCTTCTCCACCATCAACCAAAGAAACACTTGTTGACTCAATTATGCATTTCTTCGGGCTCTCTGTTGGTGTTCAGGAGAATCCCTTACGTGCAATTAGTGCACCAAAAGTTTATTCACTGTCACAGAATTATCCCAATCCTTTTGCTCTCGAAACCACCATTTCTTATGCACTTCCTAAAATATCCGATGTCTGCATTTCCCTGTATGATGCTGCAGGAAGAAGAGTAAAAAAACTCGTTCAAGAGCAACAGCTTCCGGGATACTATACAATTCAAATAGATGGCGGTGAAATGAAGGCGGGGATTTATTTCATCCGGTTCACAGCCGGAGATGTTTCCCTGTCGCACAAGTGCATTATCATTAAGTAAAAGGACGGGCGGGGCTTTTGTCCCGCCCCTTTTTGATGTTTGTGCTTCCCTTGCACCACCCGTTTAACCAAAAATTCTTGACATTTCTGATTTTCCCGTGTAATAAACAACCATGAGAAAAATTAAAATTGCAATCTTTATAATTGGTCTCACGATGAGCATTTTTCTCATCTTCATGCAAACTCCCGAAGGACTCACACGACAGGGACAAAATACACTTGCTATCTTTTTCTTCGCCATCACTATGTGGGTTACCGGAGCACTCCCACTCCCGGTAACCGGACTTTCTGTTTTTGCGCTTCTTGCTCTTTTAAAAGTTCTGCCGGTCAAAACTGTCTTTTCACTCTTTGGCAGTGATGCTGTTTTTTTCATTCTTGGTGCGTTTATTCTTGCAGCTGCAATGATGAAGACAAAACTGTCAACTCGTTCTGCTCTCCATTTTTTGAGCATTATGGACAGAAGTCCTGTATCGCTTTTTACTGCTATCTTTCTTACTTCAGCATTTCTTGCCTTCTGGATGCCGGAACATGCAGTTGCTGCACTCATGCTTCCTGTAATTCTTGAAATCGCAGACGGTCTCCATTTGACACCAGGAAAGGAGAATTACGGCAAACTTCTTTTCCTTGCCATTGCCTGGGGAGCAATCATCGGTGGAGTTGCAACATTTCTCGGAGGAGCACGCAACCCGCTTGCTGTTGGCATGCTGTTAGAGAACTACAACCAGACCATATCATTTTCGGGTTGGATGCTTGCGGTTGTACCGATTGTACTCCTCATTCTTACCGTTGCATGGATTATGATGAAATTAACTTACAAGATTGATGTGACAGATATATCAGGGGCAAAAAGAATGCTCACTACTAAAATTCGAGCGTTGGGAGAAATGAGCGCTGCGGAAAAGGGCACCGCAGTAATTATGGTCTTTACCATACTTTCCTGGATTTTTCTCTCAGAATATCTTGGATTAGCCGTTATTGCCTTGCTCGGATCATTGCTTTTGTTTGCATTCAAGATAATCAATTGGAAAGATATTGAAAATTATATAAACTGGGGTATCATTCTAATGTATGGTGGAGCTATCGCCCTCGGTTCAGCTCTTGAAATTACCGGTACAGCCTCATGGTTGGCGCAAACAATTATTG
>SOKD01000313.1 GCA_004376305.1 Candidatus Cloacimonadota bacterium
ATCCCTCTTCCTCTTGTGTATAGTCCATGGTGCTATGGAGAAAAGCAGTATTATTACAGGCAAGGTATGGATTGTCAAAGATAACTATGGTAATGCAATAGAGAGCATAGATACCGATCAGATATTCCACAATAAGTATCTCACCATCACTGAAAAAGAAAAAATGAAGGATTATGCTTTCAGCAATCTTGATGGATGGAGAGACTTCCCTTCAAAAGCACACAAGGGCGACATTCTTGTTGTTGGCATGAACTTTGGAGCAGGCTCATCAAGACAGCAGGCAGTTGATTGCTTCAGTGTGCTCGGCATACAGGCAATAATTGGGGAATCATTTGGTGCAATCTATAAAAGAAATGCAATAAATTCTGGATTTGCCATTATTGAATGCACAGACATAATACGGAAATTAAATACAGAAGATGAAATAAAGATCGATTTTCTTAAAGGCGAAATAATAATCCTAAAATCAGGTGAAAGAGTTGTCTGTAAACCATTCTCTAAAATTCAGTGGGAAATATATAAATCAGACGGACTGTTCAATATTAGCCCAAAGTGATTTGAACGATCGAAACTATTCAAACGAAGATAATGAGTAGCCATATCATTGGCATCGACGTTGGCGGCACCAACGTCAAAGCAGGACTTTTCAATACCGATGGCGATATTATTGAATGGAAAAAAACACCTTCGCTTATCCATAAGGGAAAGCAAGCATTCCTTGAAAAGATTTCCCGAATTGTAATCAATTTTGAAAAAAAAACTCCATCCATTTATCCAGTTCTTGGAATTGTTGTTCCCGGCATAATCGATAAAAAGAGAGAATGTGTTATTCACTCACCCAATCTGCCTGGCTGGGACAATTTTCCCATTAAGCACTTTCTTAATGAAAAGCTTTCAATGGATATTAAGCTCGAAAATGATGCAAACGGAGCTGCGCTTGGTGAATTATGGAAAGGAGCGGGAAAAGACTTAAGTAATTTTATGTTGCTCACGCTCGGGACCGGACTCGGGAGTGGTCTGGTTCTCGACAAAAAGTTATGGACTGGCGAGGACGGAAAAGCTGCAGAAATTGGACACACGAAAATTGTACCTGATGGAATACGATGTGATTGTGGAGCAAAAGGATGTCTGGAGAAATACTTTTCCAGTTCTGCCATAGAAAGAATTGCAAAAAACGCACTCAAGTCACGGAAAAAAACAAAACTCAGCTGGCAACCCCTCACACCCAAAACGGTATACGAAGCTGCCAGGAATGGAGATGCTGTTGCCTTGGAAATCTACCGGGAAATTTCGCGATATTTAGGTATTGCCATTGCAAATGTAATCAATCTTCTTGGTATAAAACATTTCATTTTAAGCGGCGGCATCAGCAATGCAGCAAATCTATTCATTCCATTCTTAGAATATGAAATCGGAAAGAATCTTTTCTATCCATTTTCAAAAGATTTCACAATAGAAAAAGGGAAACTTGGTAACAGAGCCGGCGCAACAGGCGCTGCATACCTTGCTCTTAAAAGTGTTTCGCCCCGGAGAACAGAAAAAGTGCACAAAAATAATAATTGATAATGATTACTCTCAAAAGATTCTCGATGCAGGGATTGCGTTTGCGGAAAAGCAGGCATATCTATCTCATCACTGCATTTGTAATCTTGTTTGCAGTTGTCCATGGATGCACGCATTTTCAAATACGAACGAAACGCTCTCACATTCCTTTTCCATCACGTGCAAAACTACAACCACCTGTTGCAAAAACCATTCCAAAAACAGATACAATTCATGGCGATATTCGTATCGATGAGTACTTTTGGCTTCGAGAGCGCTCCAATCCTGAGGTGATTGCCTACCTTAATGCAGAAAACCAGTTTACAGAAGCGATGATGAAACAAACTGAAGGGTTACAGGAGCAATTGTACACGGAAATGACGGGGAGAATCAAGGAAACAGACCTTTCCGTTCCC
>SOKD01000317.1 GCA_004376305.1 Candidatus Cloacimonadota bacterium
CAAAGGTTAATCTGGGTTTAAGGATTCTGGAAATCAAAGGCGAAACAGATGGTGAAGGAAACTACCATTTTGATGTCAAACTGCCATCCCATTTTGTAGGAACCCCACTGGAGCAGGGAAAGGCATTTATCAAAATCGATGTTGAAATTACTGATAAGGCAGAGCACAAGGAAAAACTGACTCACAAGCGAATTGTTGCCAAAGAGGATCTCATCGTTGTTCTTATTCCTGAAAGCGGCTCCCTGGTGCCTGGACTGAAGAACATTCTGTACGCTATGACAACGTATCCCGATGGTAGGCCGGCGCTAACCGCGATTACTCTGAAAAGTGGTGAGCGTACCTTTAGCGGAAAAACAGACAATTCTGGCATTGCTGAATTTGTAATACTTCCTGATGATAAAGATGGTATGGGATTCGAAGTAATAGCTGTTGATAAGAAAGGGAACAAAGGTCAGGCAAGTGTTTATTTTTCGTACAATAGGAAACTCCCGCATGTGCTTCTCAGAACCGATCGAGGTCTCTATCGAGTTGGAGATGTTATGCGGCTAACCTGTTTTTCATCAAAGAAAAAGGGAGTTGTGTATATTGATATTATTAAAGACAAGCAAACCATTCTTACGAGAACAATTCCCATCAATAAAGGAGTGGGAAGAATTTCCATTCCTCTGACCACAGATCTCAGTGGGAGTGTCTGGATTCACTCATACACCGTAGCTGCGGGAGAGGAAATTATGAGGGACACAAAAGTTATCTATGTGAATTCAGCCAATGACCTATCCATAATCGTTACAGCGGACAAAAAGGTATATAAACCAGGTGATGATGGAACACTTAAGTTCTTTGTGCAAAATAAGAAAGGGCATCCTGTTATTGCAGCCCTTGGAATAAGTATTGTTGATGAGAGTGTTTTTGCGCTGTCAGAAATGCAGCCCGGACTTGAAAAGGTGTATTTTACACTGGAAAAGGAGTTGATGGAACCGAAGTATGAAATTCACTACTTAACTCCCCGAGAGATTGTTACACTAGAACCAAAGAGAGTACTCGAAAGCAGAAAAGAAAAAGCAGCAAAAGTTCTCTTTGCATCGCTCTCAGATATATCTCCTCACAGTGTTCGAAAAGACAATACGCAGGAATTGGATAATACAATATACAATAAGTATTCCTCACTGGTATGGAATGATTTGAATAAAATACAAAACGCCGTGTACCGATTTTATGAAAAGGAAAAACGGTATCCGACTGTTAAAGAGGGTTTTAATGTTTTGGTTAAAGGTGAATACATTGACAAAAAAGAAATGCTTGATCCATGGGGAGTGGCGTATGAGTTGGTGACGAACAATGATGATCTGTCCTGGTTTGGAATTCTGAGTTTTGGACCCGATAAGAAGAAAGATACCGGAGATGAAATCAATACCACATCTTACAGAAGAGGATGGGGTCTTGGTCAGAGGATGGATTTCCTTGAAGAGGCTGAAGTTGCTGAGGCGATTGCGGGAATGAAAGGTGGCATTGCAAAGAAGGCACACGCAGCTCCCGTACCGGCAAATGGAGATATGCTTGCTTCTGATACCAAATCAGGCAAGGTTGGTGGGGAAAAAGGACCGAGAATAAGGGAATATTTTCCCGAAACGTTTATTTTTGAACCTGCTCTCATAACAGATAAAAAGGGTGTAGCAGCGCTTCCACTGAAATTGCCTGATTCCATAACAGAATGGAGGATAACAGCAATGGCATCAACTGCCCTTGGTGAGCTTGGCAGCATGTCCAAAGGGATCAAGGTTTTTCAGGATTTCTTTATCGATATTGATCTTCCCGTTTCTCTGACACAGAATGACATCGTTTCCGTTCCTGTTGCTCTCTATAATTATGTTAAGGGCTCACAGAAGATAAAACTGATGCTCCAGAAGGAACCATGGTATGAATTGCTTGATGATGGTGAAAAGAGTGTGCAGCT
>SOKD01000204.1 GCA_004376305.1 Candidatus Cloacimonadota bacterium
CTCCCCTGAACGCCACGAAAAGAACCAATGGCATGCTCGATCTGCTTTGCACTTAAACCAATATGGTAAGAACAGGCAAATGCTGGAATGACATTGTATGCATTGTATCGTCCGCGAAGGGGAGCCATCAGGCGAAACCGCTTACCATTATGGTTAATAGTCATTTCAATTCCACGTTCATTGATATTTCGAATCTCTCCGGCAAAATCTGCTTTTTCTCGCATTCCATAGGTAAAACAACCAGATGAAGCATTCTGAATAAATCTATCGCTTTCATGAATATCACTGTTGATAAATGCAGTTGCTTCCTTCTTGAGCCCCTTGAAAAAAAGCAACTTGGTTTGAACATAATCATTAAACGTTTTGTGGAAATCAAGGTGGTCTCGTGAAATATTGGTAAGAATCCCTATATCAAAGTCTATAGCACTGATTCGCCCCATCGCGATGCCATGTGAAGAAACCTCCATGACACAAACTTCTATACAGGAATCAACCATCGTCCTCATAATTCTCTGAAGCCAGAGTGATTCTGGAGTCGTATTGGGCAGGTTAATTTTCGTCTTACCGATAAAACAACCAAGGGTACCAATCAATCCGGTTTTCTTCCCGGCACAATCGAGAATGTGTTTGATCAGAAACGTTGTGGTTGTCTTTCCATTTGTCCCTGTAACACCAATAACAGTCAGCTTCTTTGAAGGAAATTCAAAAAAATGTGATGAAACAACCGCAAGCTCCTTTCGTGCATCGGGTACGATAATGATTGGAACTGCCGTAACCCCTATGTCATTCTCAACAACACAAGCATATGCACCACGTTCTATCGCATCCTTCAAAAATTGGTGTCCATCGCTCTTCTCACCGTGCAGGGCAAAAAACAATGCACCGTCGGTTACTTCTCTTGAATCGTAAGCAATGTCCTCTATTTCCTTTTCGCTGAAATTTTTTACCTGTGCAGAATCAATGACCTTAATTATCTTTGACAGTTTCATGCGATTCCATTTTTGTATTTTTTGCAGCAAGAGCACAAACGATTTTGTTCTGGTACTCGTTGAACAGAAGAATCCGCTGCGCGATTTTCCGAAAGAGCGGTGCTGCTATATATCCTCCCCAGTGCACTCCTTTTGGTTCATCAATAAAAACGCCAATGAGTAACTGAGGATCCTGAACTGGTATGAACCCGATAAAGGAGGCAATATATCCCCCTTTTTCGTATCCGATTAACGGTTTGCTTTTTTCCGATGTCCCGGTTTTGCCGGCAATTTCTATTCCTTCAATTTTCGCAAATTTCCCCGTTCCATAATTAACCACACCAGCAAGCAACTTGTTGAGTACCTGCGATGTTTCAGATTTCATGACCCGCCGCACCACAACAGGTTCTGCGGTAAAAAGTGTATCTCCCCCGGCTGAGATAATCGATTTCACCACAGTTGGTTTCAACAAAATCCCACCATTGGCCGTCGCGCTGTATGCATACACAAGCTGCAGCGCGGTAACCGAGATTCCCTGTCCGAATGATACCGTTGCAAACCTGAGCGGCGTCCACTCAAATGGGTTTCCCACATGTCCTTTTTCCTCGCCAGGAAGCCTGATTTTTGTTCTCGCGCCAAATCCAAATGCTCTTACATAACAGTAAAATTTCTTCATGCCAATTTTTTGGCTTATCT
Source organism: Candidatus Cloacimonadota bacterium (assembly GCA_004376305.1). Taxonomy (GTDB): domain Bacteria; phylum Hydrothermota; class E44-bin80; order E44-bin80; family E44-bin80; genus SOKD01. Next base: position 1,665 of record SOKD01000204.1, read on the forward strand.
TCACAGCGGCTACATTACTCGAATGCTGAATAAATTCAACAAAGGTAAGCGGTCCATGTTCCTCCGCATCCTTTATTTTAACCTTGCCTATTGCTATCACACCCTCGCCGCCCTCCACTATATCATTCAGGTTGAACAATTGTTCCTCAATTGAAGCGGTTGCCGTAACAATCTTAAAAGTTGAACCCGGTTCAAACAACTCGGCTATTGCACGATTGGTCCAGAGCTTCCTATCATACTCAAGGGGATGATTCGGGTCATAGCTGGGTAGGTTTACCATTG
>SOKD01000072.1 GCA_004376305.1 Candidatus Cloacimonadota bacterium
ACCTTACCCCTCAGCCATTGGATGAGAAGTTAAAAGGTTTACTCGAGCCAGAGAAAGAATCGTTAAAGAAAGACTAGCCGGATAAGGAGTAATTAGAGTATTTAGAGAGAGGTTAAAAATGAAAAAATGTATCGGATTGATTAGCATTTGTTTAATTATTCTTTGCACATTTTCTTATAACTATGCTGTTAACACTGAGATGGTTACTTTATATAATGAGTTAAAACAACCGAACATTGACACAACAAAGATTGCAGATGTAGAAAATATCACCTTTCAACGCGATGTGGCTACATTTCATCTTGAAAAAGGAACTATCTATTTCTTTAAGCCAGTCTCTTTTTCGGAAAATAATTATGTTACAGGAGCCCTTTTTATAGGCGATGGAACTTTCTCTTTTACGCCACCAACAAAGATTGAAAAAGAGCAACTCGCGCGTTTTCATGCTGCGGAAGAGCAAACGTTTGAAACAGGTTTTGATGTGCTCTTGATGCGATTCAGCGATACAACCTTTTCAGAGCTTTCCTCTAATATCTCATTCAAAGAAATGGAAATATCATCTGATGCAGCGAAGAAAGTCAATCAATGTGAGAAGTATATGTTCGAAGAGCGCAATAACGACATAATCTGGCGTATCCTCCTCAGTATGCTAAAAAATCCCGAAACGGGCTATTTTCATACACATGTTGGCATCCCCGGTCATGATCCCGTGTTCTTCACGTATGATCCGCTGAAAGATGAAGAAATAACACTGAAGAAGCGACACTCAAGACTGACCTATGAAAAGGAGCTTGTTAATTCCTTTCATCAAAAAGGAGAAAATCAGCGGGTTTCACACATAGAAAAGAGTTCTGATTTTTTTGCCCTTGCCAAGCATTACAAATCGAATACAACCATAGAATCAAGTGGTGATTTCTCGTCGACCTGTGATGTGACCATTGCGGTAAATACTGATTCCATCATCATGCTCCACTTTTGGCTTGCGTCCAAGCTTAAGGTTGACTCTGTTGTGAACAGTAATGGTATGCATCTTTCTTTTCATAAGGGTGAAAACGTCCACGAACTCCTCGTTTTTCTGGATTCGCCACTCACAATGCAGCAGGAGGAAACCATAAGAATCACCTACCATGGTGATATCCTTGATAAATTCCTTGGCAATTTTTATATCAATTCAAGTGTTTTTTGGTATCCAAGAATTTCAAGAACAAGAGCCACGTACGATTTGACCTTTAAAACTCCAAAACAGTATGAGTTTGTCACGATCGGGAAGAAACTAAAGGAATCCGAAGATGAAAACTACAAGATATCTCACTGGAAACAGGCAACGCCAGTGGTAAGCGCATCTTTCAATCTAGGACCCTTCAAGACACACAAGATAGATATTGAGGGGACTCCGCCCATCACGGTTTGTATGTCAGATGCGGCACGGCATGAGATCGCTCAGCTCCTCATAAAAGAGGGCATCCCAATTGGCAAAAATATGGAAAAGCAGGTTGGCGCTGATGTTGCTAATAGCATTCAGCTATTCAGAAGTCTTTTTGGACCTTATCCATATGATGAGTTATATGTAACAGAGATCCCTTATGCTCACGGAGAAGCATTTCCAGGGCTTTTGCACCTCTCTCGAGTGACCTTTCAGGTTAAGGACGACTGGGGGTATGAAGAGATTTTTCGCGCTCATGAGGTTGCCCATCAATGGTGGGGTACAACGGTTGGATACAAGACATACCATGATCAGTGGCTCAGTGAAGGATTTGCACAATATGCAGGTTTATGGTATATGCAGTGGATTAGAAAGGACAATAAGAGATTTTTTCAGATACTCGATGAGTGGAAGGATGAAATTTTTTCTAACAGAAAATATATTCTTGGCGGCGGTGCAGAAGCGGGTCCGATCTGGTTGGGTTACCGAACAAGTTCATCCGAGACAGAAGGGGATTATT
>SOKD01000197.1 GCA_004376305.1 Candidatus Cloacimonadota bacterium
GTGTATCTCCGCTTCTTACGACATGCACTTTTCCTGACGTTTGTGAAAAGCCCGAAACGGTCATAAGAAGAATAACAGTGATTGCTGAAATAAGAGCAAGGGTTCTCATTTTCCCTCCTTCTTGTTAATTTGTGCAAATTTCATCTTGAGGTCACTGATGACATTGAGGAAGAAACCTTCTTCTTCCTTTGTTAGATTTCCTTTCGTTTTCTTTTTGAGGACATCAAGGAGATCAATGGTGCTTTTTGCAATTTCGAAATCCTTTTTCATTTCTTTTCCAAGAGGATCTGGAACAAGCCCAAGACTTGCATAGACTCCTGTTGCCAGCATTAGAATTAGGTTAGAAAACGATGCCTCAGGTATTCGCTGGGGATCGTCCTTTCCTTTATTTCCTCCTTTTGTTTTCTTAAACATATTGATTAGACGCCGCTGGCAATAGCAAGAGTTGTATTTTCATTAATTTGTGTGTTTATTCCCACGCAGTATTTGATTTAAGTCATTATATAGAGAAATCTTGCTATTGTCAAGACTTTTTTTCTTGCTTGAAATTTGCACGAAGCAGGGAGTTCCAGTAAATTAAATTGCATGGAATGTTTCTGATCTTATCCATCCGGATTTAGCATCCTTAAGTCGTATTTTCGACCACTCACCCATTGTTTCAAGAAGGACGAAATCAGTGCCTTCGTGAATGATGAATTCAACAGTGGCTTCATCAGATGGAGCGCTTTTCACTTGAGCACTATTCATCAGGATAACTCCCCTTTTTATTATTGAAACTCTATATTTTGCTGATAGAAGAAAGCCTGAAAGAAGGAAGATAGTTAGAAACGAAATCATCACATTTTTCAAAAGGATATTTCGTTTCAAATGGTAGAGAATAGAACAGAAGAGAGTAACTGAAAATAGTGCCGATACAAAAGCAAATACTTCCTTGAGAGTGAAATTATTGAGCAGAATCATAAGCATAAAAAAGAGAAATGCCGGTTTTTTTTCTTCAATTTTATCCTGAGTAAATGCTTTTACGAAATTTAGATTATCGTTCAATTCTTGATCGCGTGGAATCAGTCTATGTGCTCTTTCGTAGAAGAGAATTGCCTTTCCAATTTCATCTTTTTTAAAATGGGAATTTCCTAGATTATAAAGTACATAACCATTCGTAAAACCATTTTCAAGAATTCTCTCATATGTCTGAATAGCTTCATCATATTTGCGGTCTCTATACTGTTTGTCTGCTATGATGAATAATTCGTCATTTGAAGGCTCTTTGCTGTCAAGAAGATTTGGGATAATGATAATGAGGAATATAATTGCAAGATGCTTCATAGCATTCATTGTAACGAAGGGCTTGTAAATAGTTTCAGCGAGCCCTCTTGCGATGCATTGCTTTACAATACATTTCTAAGGATACACCCTGTCAAGAAGTCTTGGGAACGCGATGCTCTCCCTGATGTGGTGAATACCGCATATCCAGGTAATCGTGCGTTCTATTCCAAGTCCAAATCCTGAATGGGGGACAGAACCGTATCTTCGAAGATCAAGGTACCACTGGAATGATTTTGTGGGAAGGTTTTCATCTTTAATTCTTTTCTCGAGGGTTTTTATGTCGTCCTCTCTCTGACCCCCTCCGATAATTTCTCCATATCCTTCAGGTGCAAGCATATCGAAACCGAGGGCGATCTTTTCATCCTCAGGCAACCTTTTCATGTAAAACGGTTTAATCGTTGATGGGAAGTGCGTGACATGAACAGGCTTGTCAAAGTTTTTGCTGATGATAGATTCATGAGGAGCTCCAAAATCTTCTCCCCATTCGAATTGCTCACCTTTCTCAGTCAAGAGCTTCACCGCGTTCGAATATGTTATTCTTGGAAATGGTGAAGTTATATTTTCCAGGGGCTTTGTATCACGTTCAATGGAAGCTAGATCATTTTTTCTCTTATCAAGT
>SOKD01000074.1 GCA_004376305.1 Candidatus Cloacimonadota bacterium
CAGCAATTGTTTTTGATTTCATACAGAGAAACCTCTTCAGCGCAGATTCCAATGTGCTCTGTACCGTTTGCGCATTGGGTTGAATCTGCCAGCCAGCATAGCTTGCGCCATTGTATTCGAGCATTATCTTAATATTTCGCATGCGTGAATCCCTCCGGTGAATACAATCAGACTAAACATGAGCGCAAAATCAGCCTTTGTGACTTTCATTTCAATGAAGTGGGTTCTTTTTTTTCCAGGATGATACCATCTCGCTTCAAGAGCAAATGCGAGCTCATGAGCCCTCTTGAGAGAGAGAAGAATAATGGGTACAATAATTGTTGCTATATGCCTGATTTTCTTCGCAAGTGAAACATTGAGATTGAGCCCTCGCGCTTTTTGAGCCAGTAGAATTTTTGATGCCTGTTCAAAAAGTGTTGGGGTGAAACGTAGGGCAATAAGAACAATAGTAAAAAGGTCATCAACAGGAATGCGAATTTTTCTCAATGGAGAAAGCAATCGGGATAGGCCATCCGTAAGATCCATGGGGTTTGTTGTTAGCGAGAATATATACGTGAATAGTATAATGAGGAAAAGGCGGAATGAAAAGAATAAACCATTGTGCATTCCTTCATAGGTGATATATATCCTTGCGAAGTGATAAAAGACTCTTCCAGGTGTGAGCAGCGAATGGAAAATAAAAGTTATGAACAACAACCAAACAAAGAATTTGAGTGGTCGAAGAATAAATCTTGGATGGATACGGTTACCAACAATAATGATACACAAAGCAAAGACCCAAATAAGATAGTACTCAATGTGCTTTATGAAGAGGATGGAGGTAAAAACAATTATGAGTGCAATGAATTTTGTCCGTGGATCCAAGCGAAAAATTAATGTGTTACCTTTGAGTTTACTTGAAAAAAGGTCTATCATACTATCCCAAGTCTCATTAGGTCATGCAGGTGTACAATGCCAATGGGACGTTTGGCGGAGTTTACAACCGGCATTGATGTAATGCCATACGTTTCCATCAGTTTTACTGCCTTGAATGCCAATTCATCCTTTTTTAGCGTTTTAGGATTGCGTGTCATAATTTCTTTGGCAGTGAGTTTAAAGATATCACTTTCTTTTTCGAGCAGCCTTCGTAAATCGCCGTCGGTGATAACCCCCCGAAGTTTGCCTTTTGAGTCAACAACAGTAGTGATGCCTCTTTTAGAGGTCATCTCCAGGATAGTTTGTTTCATATTCGTTTTTTGTGAAACCTTCGGGATATGACTTCCTGTGAGCATTACATCTTCGACCTTTGTGAGGAGTCTTTTGCCAATATTTCCTCCAGGATGAAAAAGGGCAAAATCCTCAGGTTTAAGGTTTTTGAGATAAAATATGCTCAGCGCGAGCGCATCACCAAGGGCGAGTGTTACAACAGCGCTCGATGTTGGAATAAGGTTGTAAGGGCATGCTTCTTCATGTACAGAGATATCGAGAACAACATCGCTCTGTTTGGCCAGCGAGGACTTTGGGTTTCCTGTGAAAGAGATAATAAAAACGCCGATGCGACGCAAGGATGGGATAAGTCTAAACAGTTCCTCTGTTTCACCGCTTTTTGATATTGCAATAATAACATCGTCTTTTGTAACAAATCCAATATCTCCATGAATACCTTCCGTGGGGTGGAGGTGAAAGGCTGGAGTTCCCGTACTTGTAAGTGTTGCTGCAATCTTTTTTCCAATGATTCCGGATTTTCCAATTCCGGAAACAATTACTTTTCCCTTGCAGTGATAGATTGCCTTAACTGCTTTAACGAAGTTCATGTCAATCTTTTTCTGCAGCGCAAGGAGCTCATTTGCTTCTTTCCTTACGACATCTCTTGCTTTCCTAATAATATTTTTAGCATTTTTATTTGTTTGGTATTTTTTTTTTTTTTTTTGCCATGTGCGTTAAGAACAAATTTAATAC
>SOKD01000090.1 GCA_004376305.1 Candidatus Cloacimonadota bacterium
AATGACGCGCTGCGGGACAGGATAGCGTGTTGGAGAAACGAGCGCCTGGACCTCAGCAAGGATCGGACGGGTACCCTCTATGGTGGAAACAACAACAGAACCAGACGTATCGAAAGTTCGCTCGTTGAGAAAAACAAGTGAAGGATTCTCTACTTCACTGAGCCCGTCCTTTGTCATCTCGAAAACACCTATTTCATTGACTGAACCAAATCGGTTCTTAACCGCTCGCAGTATTCTGAAAGACTGGGTCCGGTCACCTTCAAGGTACAGAACCGTATCAACCATATGCTCAAGCGTTCTCGGTCCTGCAATCATCCCCACCTTGGTAACGTGTCCGACAAGAAAGACCGTGATCCCTTCAGTTTTGGCAATACGTGTCAATCTTGAAGTACATTCTCGTACCTGGCTCACCGATCCGGGTGGGGATTCCAATCCAGTATCGAATAATGTCTGAATAGAATCAATAATGAGCAGTATCGGTGAAATTTCACGAACCGATGCTATAGTATTCTCAAGCGATGTTTCTGAAAGAAGGTAGAGGTTGTTACTTTCTATTCGGAGTCGCTTTGCTCGTAAAGCAATTTGATACGTTGATTCTTCTCCTGAAACATAGAGGATCTTTTTTTCTTCTCCGGAAAACCTGGATGCTACCTGTATAAGGAGTGTTGATTTCCCTATCCCCGGCTCACCTCCCATGAGAATCACAGTCCCCGGAACAACACCTCCTCCAAGAACTCTATCAAACTCTGCAATACCGGTAGTCCATCGCTTCCACTGATATCGTTCAATCTCATTGAGCATAACCGGCTTCGATGGCGCTCCTGCTCTTGTATCACTGCTGACCAGCCGCTCTTCAACAAAGCTGTTCCACACATTACAATGGGGACATTTCCCTATCCATTTTGGAGCAGAATACCCGCATTCCTGGCAGACAAATGTAATCCTATCCTTCTTCTTCATAATTCGCGCGTGTGAAACTTTCTTTAATTCGCGTGATCGTTTTTATCACTTCGCATTTGTAGCTTGCAATCTCATCTATCTTCTGATATCTAAAAAACCCGTATATTGATGTATTTCTTCGGGTTCTCCTTAATATCTTTCAAGAGTGCCTTTGTTTCCTTAAGCGTTGATCCCAGTTCATTGTACAACTCTTCATCCTGCATGAGCTTGCCCACTGTGCCCTTTCCCTCTCTAATATCTTCAAGAACTTCGGAGAGCATATCAAGATTCTTATCGAGCTTATCCGCAACCGCAACTATCTTATCAAGATCCTTCTCAGCCTTTCTGAGCGTCCTCTTTATTCCTGGTCTATTTTCCTTCAACAATGCAGCAAGTTCCTGAGCCGTTGTACTGATGTGCTCCATGGTTTTTTCAACATCACCACTGCTGATCTTCTCTGCAATACTCCTGATAGGATCAAGAATGTCGCCCAATTCTCCAAGTGAAAACGACGGGGAACCTTTTCCTGTAATCGGTTTGGAGATATCGAGCAATTCTTTATCTTCACCCACCTTTAGCTCAATGAATTTTGTTCCGCTGATTAACGCAACATCTCTAATGGCAGCTTGTGCATCCTTTTTTAATACCACAGCATTATCCAGATAACAACGTGTCGATACCTTATTCCCCGCAAGTTTAATGGAGAGAACCCTGCCTTTCTGCACACCGAGCACCCACAGCGGATCTCCCCTTTTCAAACCGGTTGCATCATTAAAGTGTATTGTTATTTTATAACCCTTGCTTTTCATCTTCGCCTGCTTCATCCACAGATAGCCAAAGACCAGAACAACGATACCCAGCACAATAAAGATACCAACTTTCAACTCAAGATTTTTTGCTTTCATTATACCCCTCCAGAAATTGGGCCGTCGCCCTCTCCATTAATGAATTGCTGCACATACGGATTATCTGTGTTTTGAATGTCCTCCGGTGAACCATCGAATATGATCTTCCCATCATACAGCATTGCAATTCTATCTGCAATTCTGTACGCGCTTGTCATATCATGGGTAACAGCAATGGTAGTTATTTTTAGTTTTTCCTGCAATGCAAGTATCAGATTATTGATTCTATCAGCTATGATGGGATCAAGACCTGTTGTTGGCTCATCGTAGAAGACAAATTTTGGGCTCATCGCAATTGCCCGGGCAATCCCAACTCTCTTCTTCATGCCACCGGAAAGCTCAGCAGGATACTTATCCTCGACACCAATAAGACCAACAAGTTCCAGTTTTGTCTGAGCAATACTCCGAACCTCTGTGCGGGGTATATTTGAATGCTCCATCAAGCCAAGACCAACATTCTCCCAGACGCTGAGAGAATCAAAGAGTGCAGAACTTTGAAAAACCATGCCAATCTTCTTCCGTATCTTGTACAGCTCACGTTTCGATACATTTTTCAGTGAAACGTCATCCAAGATAATTTCTCCCTCATCAGGAATAAGGAGTCCTACAATCGTTTTCAAAAGCACGCTCTTTCCACATCCACTCTGACCAATTATGACAATGGTCTCCCCTTCTTCAAGATCCAGGTTCAGTCCTTTGAGAACATCGTTATCTCCAAAATGTTTCCACACACCTTTTACCGAAATCATTAGAACACCAACTTTGCGATCAGGTAATCGAATACAAGAATGAGAACCATAGAACCAACAACAGCCCGTGTTGTTGCCTGTCCAACACCCTCTGCACCCCCTCTTGCGTGAAAACCATGATAGCAGCCCAAAAGACCCACGATAAATCCAAATACGACCGATTTGATAAGCCCGCCCCAGAGCGTGATCTCGATAAAATTGGTTCTGACACCCCTGATATATATGTATCCTGATAAATCCAATGCCCATACGGAAACCAAAAGCCCGCCAAGTATCATAATCAGTTCAGCAAAAATCGTAAGGATGGGAAGAACGAGAATTCCGGCAATAATTCGTGGCATGATAAGGTATCTACCCGGGTCAATTCCCATTATCTCAAAGGCATCGATCTGCTCGGTAACGCGCATCGTTCCCAATTCAGCAGCAATTGAAGAACTCACCCTTCCTGCTACGATGAGTCCCGTCAACATTGGTCCCAGCTCAATCATCACAGCCTTGACAACACCCATACCAATATATAATTCAGGAACGAGACCTTTTGTCTGATACGCTGCCTGGAAACCGGTAACCATTCCGGCAAATACTGAAACAATCATAACAATAGGAAGTGAAGAAATTCCCATCGAGAGGATCTGGTTGAGTATTAACCGGTAACTACTGGGAATTTTATAGGCATTTTTCAAGCCTTCGCAGAGAATAAGAGTGACTCCACCTATATACGTGAAGAATGATTTTACCGCCTTCAAAATCAAAAAGCCCCTCCCCCTGGTTCTTCTTCCCATGCAGCATCTTCGAATGTTGCACACTTCTCGAGGAAGGTCGCATAAACCGTCCCGGTAGGACCATTTCTCTGTTTTCGAATAATAATCTCCACCTTATTTCTTATGTTTGGATCATCTGATTCTTTTTTTCTGTAAAGAAAAATAACAACATCTGCATCCTGTTCAATGGCACCTGATTCCCTCAAATCAGATAGAAGCGGCTTCTGGAATTGTCTCTGTGTATGAGCCCGGGAAAGCTGTGAAAGAGCAACAACGGGAATACCGAGTTCTTTCGAAAGTGCCTTCAGTGAACGTGATATGATTGCAACCTCCTGTTGTCTGCTGTCAGATCTTCCTGCTATATCGAGTAACTGCAAATAATCGATAAAAATAATACCGACGTCAATTCTCGATTTGAGTCTTCTTGCCTTTGCTCTCAGTTCAAGATGATTTAATCTCGCAGAATCATCAATATAAAGGGGAGCTGCATGCAATTTGCCCGCAGCTCGGGTAAGCCTTGCCCAACTTTCATCGGTAAGAAATCCTCGTCTCAGGTCCTTGAGATCAACACGTGCTTGCATGGCAAGCATCCTCTGCACAAGTTGCTCCTGAGACATTTCAAGACTGAAGAAACCCACAGGGATATTCCGTTCGATGGCGGTATGCAGTGCCACATCAAGGGCAAATGCGGTCTTCCCCATCGACGGTCTCCCTGCAATGATAACAAAATCTGCTTTCTGAAACCCACCGGTCAAATCATCAAGTTTGTTAATTCCCGATTCGATGCCGGTAATATGTGTTTTGTGCTCGGCGAGCTTATCTATCTTATCAATCGTATCACTCAGGATGTCTCGTACCATAATGAGTTCCTGTTTCTTACCTGCGTAATGAATGTTAAAAATAAGCTGTTCTGCTCTATCGAGGAGTTCATCAACATTTGACTGTTCATCATAGCTCTGCTGAATAATCTGGTTTGAAATACTAATGAGCCTCCGCAGCACGAACTTCTCAAGTACAATCTTGGCATGATATTGGACATTTGTGGTTGACACAACGCTTTCGACGAGTTTTTGCAGATAGTCAAGACCACCGATCTTTTTCAACTGTTCCATCTTTCTAAGTTGTTCTGAAACAGTCAGTATATCAACCGGAACATCACTCTGTTCAATAATAACAATTGCCCTGAAAATTCTCTGGTGGAATTCTGAATAGAACACATCATCGGTGGTTATTATCGAAAGAACCATGTCCACTGCTTCTCTGTCTGTAAGCATTGAACCTAAAACAGCAGCTTCTGCATCAAGTGATTGTGGCGGTGTCCTTAATAACTCTTTTTCCTCAGCCATGACTCTTTATGTCCTTACCAAGTATTTTCAGGATCATCTTCATATCTTCCCAGGTTTCCCTCTTGCACCGGGGACTCCTCAGAAGGTAACTTGGATGAAATGTTGGGATAAGTTTCTTACTTTCATAATAGAAGAGTTTTCCTCTGAGATTTGAAATGGTGAGATTACTACCCGTTAGTTTCTGTGCCGCAAATTTTCCAAGAGCACAAATGACTTCAGGATTAATAAGTTTAACTTGTCGATTAAGAAATGGGAAACAGGCTTCCATTTCATCTTGTTGTGGATTTCTGTTATCCGGCGGTCTACATTTTAATATATTAGCTATATAAACATCCTTCCTCTCAAAACCCATTGCCTTGATAATCTTTGTCAGCATCTGTCCTGCTTTCCCCACAAAGGGCTTCCCCTGTTGATCTTCATAGAAACCGGGAGCCTCTCCGACAAACATCAACGTTGCTTTGGGATTACCTTCTCCAAAAACATAGTTCTTCTTCCCTCTGTGTAGAGGACATTTCTGGCAACCAAGAACTTCCTGTTTGAGAGTGTTTAACTGTTTCTCATATGATATATGGCGGGGCTTTTTGCTCTCTACTTCAGTGATACCAAGGTTGAGATATGCCCGAAGTGAACGTTTTAAATCATTGAATGTTACCACTTTAGAGACAAGGTTTTTCATAGACATACCTTTGTAGCACACTTTTTTTACTTTGTCAAATACTAAAAATGGGTTGATTTTTTGCTCAAAAATCAACCCTATAAACCAACGCGACGCTGTTAAACGAACGCCAAATCTTCATTTGGCTGCAAACAAACGTTTCACTGTAATCAAACGCTCCTTCGGAGCTGTAATCACAAATTAAAACATTGCAGATGCAGTCATTCGTTTCCAGCACGTAGTGCGTTTATTCACAGCGATAGCGTTAGTTTTACAGGCGCAGCCATTGGTTTCCAGCACGAAGTGCGTTTATTAATCAACGCTAGTTAGGAACGATTGCTTTAGCCTTCGAATTTTGTATAACCAATCAAACCAATTGAACCAATACAACCAATCAAACAATTTTTTCTCTCATAGGAAAACAAAATACGCCGCCAGGGAATTGAACCCCGAACCCACGGATTAAGAATCCGTTGCTCTACCATTTGAGCTAGCGGCGCAACACTTATTTTATGGGCTTTTCAGCCTTCTTAATGTTTTTTGATTCTTCAGTTGTGCCAGATTTGTGCCATTTTTCTGACCCAATTCTCCGGCTCAAAATATTAACAGCTCTGCCTTTGTATTCTTCTGAAAGATGAGAATATCTCATTGTCATCTGCATTGATTTATGACCTAAGAGCTCTTGAACAGTCTTTAAATTGACATTTGCCATAACCAAATGCGATGCAAAGGTATGTCTTAGGTCATGAAATGTAAAATCTTTCAATGCTGCCCCGTTTTTAGCCTTCTTAAAGGCTGTTCTGAAGTCTTTATAGGGTTCACCATGTATGTTGAGAAAGACATGTTCATGCTGGCTTTCTTTCTTTATTTCAAAAAGAATCTCTCTTAGAGTATCATTAATTGGGATTTGCCTTGATTCTCCTCCTTTGGAGTCCTTGATAGTTATAAGATTGGTTCCAAAATCAACATCTTGCCATTTTAGGTTAAGAATTTCGCTCTTTCTCATACCTGTTGTTAAAGCTGTAATTACCAAGGGTTTTAATTGTGGCTGACAACACCCTATTAGTTTATCAATTTCCTCTTGTGTCAAAAATCTCCGTCTTTTATTATTCTCCTTGAAAAGCTTAACCTCTTTAACTGGATTATTAAAGGCTCTTTTCCATTTTATGGCAAGGTTAAACATATGCTTTATTAAAGCCAATTCTCTATTTACTGTGGCTGGAGTTACTCTTTCCTTTCTATCAAGCTTGTATTTTTCTACATCAAAAGGGGTAATGTCTTTTAACATTTTCTCGCTGAAAACCGGCAATAGGCTTCTCAAACTCGTTAAATCTCTTTCCCATGATTTCTTATTTGCTTTAGCATAAGGAATGTATAAATCTGCTAATTCCTGTAAAGTTATGGAAGGATCAAATTCACGTATGTCAAATTTCCCACTAAGAACTTTCCCTTTGGCAATATCCAAAGCCTGTTGAGCTTCCTTCTTGCTTGTGCCAACAGCTTTCCTTATGCGTTTTCCTTCAATTGTGAAATCTAAATACCAGATGTTTTTTCTTTTATATAGCCTCATGTAATCCCCTTTACTGGGGCTATAATAT
>SOKD01000105.1 GCA_004376305.1 Candidatus Cloacimonadota bacterium
CTCAGGTTTCCATCCTGTTTTCTCTCTGAATTTTGTGCAATCACCTTTGAGGATAGGGACATCTGAAGGTCTCATTCTTGATGGGTCTTTCTTCACTTCCACCTTTACATCAGTAAAGGAAAGGAGTGTGTCAAGCATACTCTGTATTGTTCTCGGCTCCCCTGAACAGATATTATAAACTTCTCCTGGATCACATTTTTCCGTCGATAGCCAGTAGGCTTTGACAATATCTCTAACATCGGTAAAATCCCGCTGAGCTTCAAGATTACCAACAAGCATCACTGCTTCTTTGTTTCCTTTTTCAATTTCCGCAATTTGCTTTGCAAAATTCGAGCAGACAAAAACCTCTCCCCTGCGAGGACCTGTATGATTAAAAGCACGCGTTCTTACTATCCTCATTCCATAGCTCTTAAAATACTGATATCCAAGAAGGTCCTGCGCTACCTTACTCACCCCGTACGGACTCAACGGTCTCAATGGATTATCCTCATTAATGGGAACCTCATCTGGTCTCACCAACCCATACTCTTCACTCGAACCAGCGAGATGAATAACCGTATCAAGTTCTACATCTCTTACTGATTCAAAAATATTTATCTCTCCAATAATATTCGTGGAAAGTGTTTCCGTTGGTGCGCTCCAGGATACCGGCACAAAGCTTTGAGCTGCAAGGTGAAAGATGCGCTCGGGTTTAACTGATTTCACAACTTCGTGAACAGACGTCATGTCCTTTATATCGCATTCAAATAACTGGATTTTATCTTCGAGATGTCTTATGTTTTCCTTCTGACTCCTCCATCGTGCAATTCCACACACTTCAATACCAACTTTTTCAAGCAAATAATCAGCAAGATGACTCCCTACGAATCCGGTGATTCCTGTAATCAAAACTTTCATTTCTTCTCCCCCGTTATTATTTGGACCAATATGTTCCACACCCAACCGGATGTACGATGTACGATTTACGATGTACGTTACGTCTACACATTTCCAACAAGATCAGATTCATGCCCCTTCTCAATAGCCCTTATATATTTGTAGAGCATACTCCCCAATTTTTTATAAGCTTCCAATAACGATTCATAAGAATGCTTATCCTGCAATGATCCTGTTTCATACAAATAATCCAGATGCTCAATTGTCTCAACGCTCGATGCGAGTGCACGATACAAATAATGAATGTACTCCCGTTTATATTTTCGAAGAACATATCCTTCTACAATATTATTTGAAACTGATTTCGATGATCTTCGTATTTGACTTCCCTCTTCAAACATTTCGAATTTTGGGAGATTTAAACTCATTTTATGCACACGTACACTCAATTCATGTGACAGCTGATATACCTTCAGCTTCTTATACGCTCTATTATCTTTCTCACTTTTCATTTATATCCCTTCTTTAACTTACATCGCATATCCAGGTGTTTACATTTGTCTTTAACATACATCGTACATCCTACATCATACATCCCATATTTCTATCTTATCTCTTCACCGATTCGCCAGATATATAATGGCTATCGCGGAGATTCCCCAGAGGATTATATCAATAAGAAGTGGTTTGTCGGTCAGGAATGTCTTTTCAGGGCTTCCTCCTTCTTCCCTGACATGAACCAGATAAAGATAACGAAAAATCCCATAAATGACAAATGGCACGGTGAGCCCCAACAACCTTGTGCCAAATTTTACATACGTTTCATATGCCATAGTGTACAGTGAATACGTGACCACTATGGATGCGGTAACAACAGCAATCATCTGATCAAGAAGATGAGAAGAGTAGTACAGTAGTGATTGCCTGTGAGAATGCGCTTGTTCTCCAAGGAATGTTAATTCGTACCTTCGTTTGCTTAACCCAAGAAAAATTGCGAGAAGAAATGTTGTGAGAATGAGCCAGGGAGAAATAGAAACACTTATTGCAACCGCTCCA
>SOKD01000084.1 GCA_004376305.1 Candidatus Cloacimonadota bacterium
TACCTTTTTTCATAATTCAGAAATTCCATAAAATTTTTATTTTGGGATAATTGTTCCTCTAATTTCTGTATCTCTTTCTTCTCATAAACTTCTATTGGCTGACCCTTTTCAATCTTCTCTGCTTGTTTCTTCTCCTTCTCCCGTAATTCCGTCAGAAGTTTCTGTACACCTTCATCTCCCTTAAACACCTCACGTGCTTTCTTGAAATCAATCCATACTTCACTGTTGCCGATTGTTTCACCGAGCTTCTTTGCCTGCTTTAACACTTCTTCATCACTCATTATAAACTCCCTTTCTGTAATCATATCACATAGAACATCAAACACAGCATACCTTTATTCTATTTCATCTCCTGTATAAGTATTAAAATATCTTTCTGTTCCCGAAATGACAATTTTCAAAACCGGTATCCACAGAAGTCCAAAAGAATCAATGGTAATATCCTGCTTCTTTGCTTTGATCTCAATAGGTCGTATCTCCTCCAGGGCATCATCAAATTTATCTTCTAATGCATCGATCTCTTCTTCGAGCTCCTGCTTCAGCTGCTTCAAATCCTCCTTATAGTCTTTAATTGTTTCATCAGCCTTCTTTATCCTCTCTTCTGCCATTCTCCGCATCCTTCTTTTTCTGCTTGCAGTCGAAAGTCCTCGCATACTGCGCCTCCCAACCACCCAGCTCAATACGGTTTCAGCACCTGAAAAGTACTCCTCCCTCTTCCTTGCACTTGCATCCATTTTATGACCTTCTCTGTCTATCTCCTTTCGCTCAATTTTATCCTGAATACGGTCTATCTTCTTTTCATATTTCTTTCTCACTTTGTCTATTTCTATCTCCTCTCTGTTCTCAAATTCATCGGCACAACGCTCTTCAAATGCCTCAAGCATCTCTCCCACCTCAGAGTAGATCTTTAAATCCGGGCAATAGTGGATTACAAATCCCCCTGTTCTCATCACCTCAATAAACAGTTTTTCCTTTGCTGCTTTGAAACCTTCCTTTTTCTCAAGTCTTTTGTTGACGAGCTGATAACCAAGACCAAGAACAGCATCTGGTGAAGCTGATATGTCATCAAGGGAAAAATCAACCTGTCTCCAGACAAAAAACTCCCTGAAAACATCAGCGTCACAAATAAAGTTCTTGTCTTCTGATAAAGAAACAGACGGACGCGCTTTATCGATCACCAGATGACACCGAGCAAAAAGAAACGGTGAATAAACAGTTTCCCTGTAAGCAATCTTGCTGTTCGATAATTCATGGTTTTTTAACATATATGTTTCCGAATACTTACACGGCAGGAAAAACTGGGTAAACTTATCTGAGATACGGGGAGGAATTTTCACTACATCCTTTGACTTTTTCTCTTTCTTTATTTTTAGCGTGATTACCGCGGCACTGGTTTTTGTAAATTGTTGAATCTGCTCTTTGGTTAGTGGACCGCGCAAGTACGACATTGCCCAACGTGTTTTGAAGATTTCGGGTTTCTCATTATGTACATTATGATGAATAAACACGCGTTTCTTCAATGATGAAATCAAATGATCAAGGTACCTTCGATCGAATATTTCACCTCTCTCTCCCGTTACCGTTTCAAGTCCATCGAGTAATCGCTCCTTATCCTGTTCGGTTTGCAATTTTCCAATAAACCATGTGCCAGCATTGGTCAATGCCTTATAATCAATATCCACAGGATTCTGTGTTGTGAGCATAACTCCCGTTCCAAATGCTCGAGCCTGTTTAAAGAGAAGCAGGAGCGGTCTCTTGGTGGGGGGATCACGAGGATAGGGTGGTATATAACCGAATACCTCATCTATATAGAGTATTGATTTCAAATTATTTGTGCCGGGTTGTGAACGCAACCACGTAAGCATTTCCTCAAGCAAGAGACTCGTGAAAAATATATTCACGTTGACGATCAGGTGAGCATTA
>SOKD01000057.1 GCA_004376305.1 Candidatus Cloacimonadota bacterium
GTGAATACAGCAATCCTTGGTGCTTTTGTTAAAGTTACGGGGGTTGTTAAGCTTGAATCGCTCCTTAAGGCAATAAAGGAGATTGTGCCAATAAAACCTGAAGATAACGCTGCTGCAGCACAGGAAGCACACGATTCAGTAACTATTGAGGAGGGATAATGGCAAAAGGAAAGATCATCTATAAACGAGCAAAGGATATTCCTTTGAATGCCATGTCCGTGGGTTCAATGTTGTTCAACAAAACAGGTGCGTGGCGCAATGTGAAACCAATTATTGATTACGATAATTGCATAAAATGTATGATTTGCTGGAAATTCTGTCCGGACATTTGCATCGTTATCGAGGATGAAAATCCGGTCATTGATTATGACTACTGTAAGGGATGTGCAGTTTGTGTCGTTGAATGTCCGAAAAAGTGCATTTCTCTGGTAGAGGAGGGGAGATGAAACAGGTTATTATGGGAAACCATGCCCTTTCCTATGGGGCAATGTTATCCCGGGTACAGGTCATAGCAGCATACCCTATTACTCCTCAGACTCAGGTGGTGGAGCTTCTCTCAGAGATGTGTGCGGATAAGACGCTTGATGCAGAATTCATTAAAGTAGAATCTGAACATTCTGCAATGGCTGCATGTATTGGTGCCTCAGCGGTTGGGGCTCGGACGTTTACCGCAACGAGCGCGCAGGGGCTTGCGCTCATGCACGAAATGATACATTGGGCAGTGGGTGCTCGCCTACCAGTTGTATTGGGGAACATAAACCGCGCAATGGGTCCGCCCTGGACCATATGGACTGACCAGAATGACAGTCTTTCCCAAAGGGACACCGGCTGCTTACAGTTCTATGCGCGGAGCAACCAGGAAGTCCTTGATTCGGTTATTCAGATGTTCAAGGTTTGTGAACAGATTCTGCTCCCTGGTATGATTATTCTCGATGCCTTTGCCTTATCCCATACTTCCGAGGTTGTTGATGTGCCGGATCAGAAGCTGGTTGACAAATACCTTCCCCCGTTTCATCCACGGTACATACTTGATCCAAAAGAGCCGCATACCTTTGGTGGGTTGACAGGCCCGGATGGATACTACGAGTTGCGGTACAAAATTGAAGAAGCAATACAGAGGGCAAAGAGTTTAATTAATGAGACTGGAAAAGAGTTTGGAGAATTATTTGGCAGAGCGTATGGCATGGTTGAAAAATACAAACTGGATGATGCCGAAACTGTTCTCATCGCTTCTTCGACCATAGCGAGTACAGCGCGGATTGCGATTGATGAATTGCAGAATGAGGGAAAGAGCGTCGGTTTATTGAGGGTTCGAGTATTCCGCCCATTTCCAGCAGAGGAAATACGGGAGTTATTACAAAGCAGGAAGAAAGTGGCAGTTATCGACAGAAATATTTCCTTTGGCCATGAGGGAATTTTTGCACAGGAGATTAGATCCTCCCTCTATAATTGCAAGAATAAGCCACCTATCTGGGGATACATAACCGGTATTGGAGGAAGGGATGTGACCGTTGAAAATATTAAAGATATTGTCAATGATACGATAAAAAGTGATAAACCTTCCGGGGATATCATATGGAAAGGGGTAAGACTATGAAACTCTCAATACCTGAAGAAGAACTTGTTGGTTCGGGACACCTTGCATGCCAGGGATGTGGAGCTACGCTTTGCATGCGGTATGCATTGAAAGCGCTCGGGCAAAATACAATTCTTGATATTCCTGCCTGCTGCTGGTCTGTCATTGATGGTCCCTTTCCCCACACATCGGTGAAAGTTCCTCTCTTTCATACTGCTTTTGAAACGGCTGCATGTGTTGCATCAGGTATCCGTGCAGGACTTGATGTTCTTGGTAGGGGTGAGACAAATGTGGTTGCATGGGCTGGCGATGGGGGAACATTTGACATCGGTATTCAGGCATTATCCGGTGCCACAGAAAGGAATGATAATATTATCTACATCTGCTATGACAACGAAGCATACATGAATACTGGAATTCAGAGAAGTTCAGCAACTCCCTACGGAGCCTGGACAACGACAACACCGGTAAAGCACTTCAAGAAAATGCCGAAGAAGGACCTGGTAAGGATAATGGCTGCACACAGAATACCCTACACAGCAACTGCCTCTGTCGGGTATCCTGAGGATTTCATTGCAAAGGTGAAAAAGGCAAAGGAGATTCAGGGAACAACATTTTTGCACATTTTCAGTCCCTGTCCACCAGGATGGAAGTCACAACCCGAGAAAAGCATACAGCTTGCGCGGCTCGCTGTTAGTACATGCTACTTTCCCGTTTACGAGATTGAAAATGGAGAGAAGTATACGGTCAATAAAGTGATAAAAAAGCCGCGTCCGGTAAAGGAGTTTCTTGAGCAACAGGGAAGATTCAGACACCTTACCGAAGAGCAGGTGAACGGGATTCAAAAGAATGTAATTGTTTCTTACAATGAACTTCTCAAGAAAGCTGGTTTGGACCTTGAAGTTCATGTTGAGATAAAAAAATAGTTTGTTGCATAAGTACTAAAAGAATTTATAGTCAGTCATTTTTTCTATCCATATCTGATTCACGTCAGATGGGAAACAAAATCGGGATGCATACGTGAATTTGGAACGATACCTTTTTTCTGTTATCAAGCCTGGTAGATACATAGGTTTTGAATATAATGCAGTGGTGAAAGATTGGAACAGCGTTGATGTTACCGTTGCCCTTTGCTATCCGGATCTGTATGAAATCGGCATGTGCAATTACGGTATCAACATTCTCTATTCCATTATTAACAGGAGAGATGATGCGCTCTGCGAAAGAGTGTTTGCCGTCTGGAGAGATTTTGAGAATATTCTGAGGGAGAAACGAATTTCCCTTACTTCTCTGGAAACGCAGACAGAACTTGCCCGATTTGATATTATTGGGTTCAGTCTCGAATATGAGTTAACCTATACAAATATGATTACCATTCTTGACCTCGCAGGGATTCCCCACTATTCTGAATCAAGAGGTGATAAAGATCCGATAATCATTGCCGGAGGGTCGGCAATGTATAATCCCGAGCCTGTTGCTGCTTTCCTTGATGCTGTTGTTATCGGTGAAGGAGAAGAGGTGATAGAGGAAATTATCGATGCATATAAGGAATTGAAAAAAAAACGAGCTACGCGTCAAGAAATACTGCAGGCGTTTCATGATATTGCGGGTGTTTATGTACCTTCACTTCATGCAAAAGATGAAACAGTGCAGCGGAGATATGTGCATGAACTCAAAGAAGCTCTGTTTCCTCTTATGCCTATCGTGCCGTACATTTCCATTACGCATGACAGGTTGACCGTTGAGATAATGAGAGGATGTACACAGGGATGCCGTTTTTGCCAGGCAGGTTTTGTTTCTCGACCGCTGAGAGAAGTTCCCCTTGAGGATATTGTTGGTGTTGCAACAAAGGGAATTCAAAAATCGGGATGGGAGGAAGTTTCACTCCTTTCGCTTTCTGTTTTTGAGCATTCAAGAATTCACACAGTGATCAAAGCATTACAGTCGAAATTGAGGAACACATCAATTTCTCTACCATCGCTCCGGGGGGATGCCATAACACAGGAATTTGTTGAATCGCTAAAAGCAGTACGGAGATCTTCCCTGACACTTGCACCCGAGGCAGGAACAGAACGGTTGAGGAATTCAATGAATAAACATATTTCTGATGATGCTATTCTGCAGTCATGCGAGGTTGCTGCCAAGAATGGGTGGAAGAAGCTAAAGCTCTATTTTATGGTTGGTCTGCCCACGGAAACATCAATGGATATTGAAGGAATTATTGAACTGGTAAAGCGGATTCGGAGGATTACCGGGAGAACAGCTTTGAAGATCAGCATATCACCTTTTGTGCCGAAACCTCACACTCCTTTTCAATGGATGGCACAGGATTCAATACGGCTTCTTGAGGAAAAAGAGCAATATGTACGAAGAGGTTTAGAAAAGTCAGGCATTGAGATAAGCTGGAGAAAACCTGAAGTTTCATTTCTTGAAGCGGTGTTTTCAAGAGGAGATCGTTCCCTTTCGAGGGTTATTGAGATGGCGTGGAACCTGGGCTCGCGTTTTGAAGAATGGAGCGAGGAGTTTAATTTCTCACTCTGGCAGAAAGCATTTGATGCAACAGGTTTAGATCCGCAGCGGTTCGCAGAATGCTTAAAGGGAAAAGACCTTCCCTGGGGATTTGTCAATACCGGCGTTAAAGATTCATTTCTTGAGCAGGAAGAAAAACGGGCTCTCGAAAGCAGGAGTTCCGCAAACTGCATGCAGTCTCCCTGCAGAGGATGCGGAGTTTGTAATGAGACAGAACTCAGGAAACATAATGAACGAATTACCGATAGAAAGAAAAGAGAACATTCGGTGTATGGTCGAAGAAAAAAGAAGCAGGTGCTCTTTTCACCACTTTCGAAGAAGCGTTTACGCGTGAAGTATGAAAAGGCAAGGAGTCTTCGTTTTATATCACATCTTGATACTATCAGATTGATCGTGAGGGCATTGCGCCGGGCAAATATTGATGTTGCGTATACAAAGGGATACCGGAAACGTCCCCGTATTGCATTTGGTCCTCCGCTTCCATTGGGTATGACGGGAAAACAGGAATGTTTTGATCTTTTTTTTGACCACCCTTTTGCAGGAGATATCAGGTCAATGTTAAATAGCGTTCTCCCGAAAAATTTGCGGATTCTCGATTCACGCCCGGTCTTTATAAAGTCACCTTCACTTTCCAGGATAGTGACCCTTTTACAATACCGTGTCGGACCGGTTGCAATTCCAGAGGAGAATATAGCTGCGTTTCTGAGTGAAAAAGAGATTATGGTGAAGCGGAAAAAGGGAGATGGCTACATCGAGTTCAATATGCGACCTTTTGTACACTCGCTGGAGAAAAGTGGTGAATATCTTGACATCTTGATCCGATTTCTTCCTGAAGGCAGTGTTAGGCTAAGCGAGGTCTTGTCTTATTTAGAAATTTCAATTGAAAACGGAATAAAGCAAGAAAGAATTGCACAATTTGCAGAGAAAGAAGGAGTATTTATTGATCCATTCGATTATTAAAAGGAAAGGTGAATGATGCAAAGCAATAAAGCAGGTATCTTGGAGGGCAATAGAATTATTTTGAATACGACGGTAAATGAGATCAGGGTTGCCCTTGTTGAAGACGGAAGGTTAACTGAGTTTTTTGTAGAGAGAGCTGATATTGAAAGAATGATAGGAAATATTTATAAGGGAAGGGTTGTTTCAGTTCATTCTGGACTCAAAGCCGCATTTGTGGATATTGACGCAAATAAGGCAGCATTCCTTCCTCTTACGTGGGTTTCAGAAGAGAATGATTTTGATATTGATGAAGATTCTTCTTCCGTTGAGACTGTTCGTGTTGAGTCCGGAAATGAACTTCTTGTACAGGTGATCAAAGACCCACTGGGTACAAAAGGTGCGCGAGTGACTACAAATGTTTCCATTCCGGGGAAGTTCCTTGTCCTTACTCCCCTGAGCAACAAAGTTGCAGTCTCCAGAAAAATCCCGGACAGGAAAGAAAGAGATCGGTTAAAGAGAATTATCAGGAAATTAAAGCCAAAGGATATGGGATTTATTATCAGGACTGCTGCAGAAGGTGGAAACGAAAAGGATTTTCAAGTAGACATTAAGAGGCTTTTACGGATATGGTCAAAAATCAGACAAATTGCTTTGAAAAAAACGAAAAAAAACGTTCCTGCACTTATACACAAGGATACAGAACTTGTTATACGACTCATGAGGGACCTTCTTACGGAAAGAATTAATGAAGTTGTGGTTGATTCGAAAGAGGAACAAAAGAAGATTCTCAAGTATATTAGTTTTATTACTCCGGGGATGGCAAAAAAGGTGAATCTTTACCAGGGAAAAGAATCTATCTTTAGAGCGTACAAGATACAGAATGAAATCACTACAATGCTGAATAAAAGGATTAAACTTAAAAGCGGCGGATACATCATCATTGAACCGACCGAAGCTTTGGTTGCCATTGATGTAAATAGCGGAAAATCATTGTCCGCTACCGTTCCGGAGAAACTTGCATTGATAACAAATCTTGAAGCAGCTACAGAGATTGCGCAGCAGCTTCGCCTCAGGGATATCGGGGGTATTATTGTTGTTGACTTTATTGATATGGAAAAAGCAAGGAGCAGGGAACAGGTTCTATCAACCTTCAAAAAAGCAATGAGAGGGGACAGAGCACGGTATAAGCTCCTTTGTATTAGCAATCTTGGTCTTATGGAGATGACGAGAAAGAGGGTGAGTCCTGAAATTGCACAGTCGTTCTTTGATATTTGCCCTGTATGTGAAGGCAAGGGAAAGGTTCTTTCTCAGATACATCTATCCCTTAAGGTTATTAGAGGGATTGAATCTAAAGCGAAAAAACTCACTGATAGAAGTATAATACTGTATGGTCACCCGGAATTTATTGATTTCTTCAGCAAGGAATTTTCTGACAGGCTTGCTCATTTTTCCAGGAAATTCAGGATATCGATACAACTGAGAAAGGATGCTGCTTTTAGTATTGATTCCTTGAAGATTTTTGACAATGAAAAACTGAAGGATATTACAGGAGTTGTATTGGAGTAAAGCGATGCAATTGATAATCCATCGAAATCCTGTGGATTTATTTTTGCCGAAAGCAATGGAGGGATGAAATGGCTCAAAGAACAGTAAAAGAAATACTGGTGAAGATGCGAAGTCTCAGTCTGCTTATGGTTGATCTTGGATTTGCAGCAATTATGGAAGATGATGTGGATCTTGCCCATGAGGCGGCAAAGATTAAGAGAGAACTGAGGGAACTCAGTTACAAACTCAGGATTGAATCACTTATGGTCAGCAGGCTGTCAATAAGCACGGAAC
>SOKD01000018.1 GCA_004376305.1 Candidatus Cloacimonadota bacterium
CAGATCTTGGTGCGAGCATAATTGTTATAATTTTTCCCATTCGAACAGGTTTTTTCTCATAAATGGAGATGTCACTCAATTCTTGCGCCATCTTATTAAGGAGCTCCCTGCCTTTATCAGCATAAATAATCTCTCTTCCTCTGAACTTGAGCGTTAGTTTTACCTTCTTATTCTCCATGAGAAATTCTCGTGCATGTCTAATTTTTACACCGTAGTCGTGTTCGCTGATTTTTGGTCCAAACTTCAATTCCTTGATCTGAATTGTTTTCTGCTTCTTTTTTGCCATTCTCTGTTGTTTGTGCTTCACGTACAGTTGTTTTCCAAAGTCAAGAATTTTGCAGACAGGTGGATCGTGCTCAGTATTTACTTCAACAAGATCCAACCCGCGCTCTTTTGCAATTTTAATTGCATCATCACGTGCCATTACCCCGAGATTCTGCTTTTTATCGTCAATTACCAGAATTTTTCTTGCTCTGATCCTGTAATTCATTGGCGGCTTTCTTTCTCTTTTTCTCTTAATATTCAACCACCTCCTTTAATTAAGTTTTCTCACTACATCGCTTCCGTATCTCTGTTTCGAAATCCTCTAAAGACAGATTACCTCTGTCCTTTTTATGCCTTTCCCGTATTGATAAGGAATTGCTCTCTTCTTCCCGCTCCCCGATGATTGCCATGTAGGGGATTTTTTCCTTTTCTGCCTCTCTCACCTTAAAATTGATTTTTTCGTTCCG
Organism: Candidatus Cloacimonadota bacterium; assembly: GCA_004376305.1. GTDB lineage: Bacteria > Hydrothermota > E44-bin80 > E44-bin80 > E44-bin80 > SOKD01. The sequence continues at coordinate 732 of SOKD01000018.1, forward strand.
CTTATCAATTTCTGTTCTAACGTTGTGTGATATAAGGGATTTCTGGACGCGTTCAGCATAATCGACGGATTTCTCAGTTATTGTCATAATGCGTACCTGTATCGGTGAGAGCCAGAGAGGGAAATCCCCTTTGTAGTGTTCGATTAATGTACCGATAAATCGCTCAATTGAACCGAGAACGGTCCTGTGAATAATCAATACATTATGCGCGTTTCCATCCCTTCCTATATAGGTGACGTCGAATCTTGCCGGAAGATTGAAATCAAACTGGATGGTTGGAGCCTGCCATGGTCTTCCCAGGGCATCATAGAGCTTAATATCAATCTTGGGACCATAGAAAACAGCCTCACCTTCCATTCGCTTGTATTCAAGGTTCTCAGTTTCGAGTGCCCGCATGAGAGAACGCTCGGCTTTAACCCAATCTTCATCACATCCTGCATATTTATCCGGACAGGTTGGCTCTCGTACACTCAGTTCATAGGAAAGCTCTTTGAAACCGAATGTATTCAAGATTCTTCGGGCAAATCTCAAAACACCGAGTATTTCATCTTCAATCTGTTCATCAGTGCAGAAGATATGGGCATCATCAATGGTAAATTCACGGGTTCGGAGCAAGCCATGCAGTACGCCAGAAAGCTCATCTCTCACTACAGTACCGAGTTCCGCATACCGTATAGGAAGATCCCGGTAACTGTGTATTTTCGATTTATAGATCAGTATGTGTGCGGGACAATTCATCGGTTTTATCACATATTCCTCGTTATCTTTGTGGAAAGTGTACATATTGTCAATGTAGTAATCATAGTGACCGGAAGTTCGCCAAAGCCCTGCTTTTGCTATATGGGGAGTGATGACAAGCTCATACCCATTCTTCATGTGCTCTTGTTTCCAGAAGTCTTCTATAATTCTTCTGAGGGTAGCACCCTTTGGATGCCAGAAAATGAAACCTACTCCTGCATTTTCTTTTATAGAAAACAGCTCGAGTTCTTTGCCAAGTTTGCGGTGGTCCCTTTCCTTTGCTTCGTTGAGTTTATGCAGGTAGTTTGCAAGTTCCTTCTTAGTTTCAAAGGCTATTCCGTATATCCTCTGTAGGTTGTCCCTTTTCTCATCTCCCCTCCAGTAACTTCCTGAAACGGAAAGAAGCTTGAATACGCGTATGTAGCCGGTTCTTGGAACATGGGGGCCGCGGCACAGATCAACAAAATCGTTATTCCGGTAGAGAGAAATGCTTCCTTTGAGTTCCTCCAGTAGTTCAAGTTTGAATTTTTCGTCCTTTCCCCTGTACAGCTCAATGGCATCCTCTCTTGATTGCGTTATCCTTTCAAAGGGCAGATCCTCCTTTACAATGTTTGTCATTTCCTGTTCAATGTGCTTCAGGTCTTCAGGTGCAAAGCTCTTTTTTGTATAGAAATCGTAGTAGAATCCGTTCGCAATAGGTGGTCCAATGGCAAGTTTCACATCCGGAAAGAGTCTCTGTACGGCATATGCCATGATGTGGGAAGCGGAATGCCAGTAAACCTTTTGTCCTTCCTCGTCATCGAAGGTAACTAATTCTAAAGTACCATCTGATACAATGGGGAAGGTAAGGTCTATTAAAGACCCATTGAATCTTGCCGCAAGTGGTTTTCTATTTTTTTGGATTGAGAGATCGCTGAGAATCTTTAAGGCTGAAATACCCTTCTCTACATCTATAGATTTTATACCATCGACATCTATATTTATTTTCATTAATTGCTCTTCTGAAATTTGCATGTTCTATGTTCATAATTTCCAAGTTCTTATGGTGGGCGATAGCCGACTTGAACGGCTGACCTCTTGCATGTCAAGCAAGCACTCTAACCAATCTGAGCTAATCGCCCTAATAAAACAACAATATAGTATAGAGAAATAATGGACAAAAGTCAAGCAAAATATCTGCTGTTTTCCATACTCACTGCTCTTGTGCCATACGCGCTTGTGCTCTGAAATCTGCCTGTTTCCTACTCCATTTCTTTGTGGATTACCCGTCCATCCTTGGTTTTTACCGTTTCCACGCCAGGATAGCTTGCATCAAAGTCTCCAATTACCTGCAAAATTTGTTCTTTTGTTTCAGCATCTACGATTATTTTCCGATTTGCTTCATTTTTCAAAAAACGGGCAATTTTTGCAATTACCTGCAAGTACTCCTTTTTTGCTTCAGTTGGTGCAGCGATCATAAAAACAAGATGTACCGGATTTCCGTCAAGTGCATTAAAATCTATGCCTTGCTTTGATTTCCCTATGCTGATTGCGAGATTCTTGGAGTATGGTCCTCTCGCATGCGGAATTGCTATTCCATTTCCTATGGCAGTGCTTTCTATATCTTCTCTCTCCATGATTCCCTCTAAGAACTGCTCACTTTCAGTTATATCTCCGCTTGATGCAAGGAGATTCACCATTTCTTTGATTGTTGATTGCTTGTCTGCTCCAGTAAATTCTGCAATAATAGTGTCTGCTTTTACATAATCTGATAGCAACATTTTACCCTCCAGCTCTCGTTTGTTACCAAAACAATTTCCGTTAATGTATAACTACTTCCCCACTTTGTCAATAGAAATCTTTTGTGAGATTGAATATAAGATAAATAAAGAAATCCAGCGCGTTATGTGCTGGATTTCTTGTTTCTGCACCAACCTGATTATTCTGTTATCTGTTATCTGACATCCGTTTTCTGTTCACTAGTTTCTTTCTCTTCTGAAGTCTAACATGGGTACGCTCTCTGTGGGGCATGCTCCCATTCTCGGGAAGAGGTCGAGATGTACAATTTTTTCACTGAAGATAAGTGTTGTTCCAAAACTGCTGTCTCCATCTATGGTGTATGCATTACCCGTTCCATCTGTATCCCGGAAACAGAGATTTACATCATGGAGTTCACCGAGGAAATCCCGTACATCACTTTTTGATAGTTTGCCTTTGGGACATCGGTGTACTGCATCCATGGCGTATGATTTTATAAGTTTTTTCCACAATTTTTTGAAGAGTTTATGGTTCGTAAAGAGGTCTACAACAATGATTTCATCACCAACAGCAGCAACCACTCCCACGCTATTCCATCCACCGGTATCTGGAATGTTCGAAAATTTATCAACATACGGTTTGATTTCCTTCATCACAGATTTGTCTTTCACAATGTCCATATATGCAGCAGTTGGAGAGGCTGCTGCTCCAAGTTGAGCCCGTTTCTCTTCAACCTTATCCCAGACTTCGCTCTGGCTCTTTGATGCTTTTGCCGCTTCCCTCATACCTGGATTGATGACGATTCCACCGGTGCCGAATGTCTGTGATTTTGCGCTCCATCGTCCATGCTCGGTACAGTAGACGGAAAGGTAAATTTTTCCACTATGTGGGGGAATCAGGCAGTCCTCACTTACCATTCTGTCCTGTTTGCAGCCCGTAATGACTTCGCCAGCGAGAATAAAGATATAGTACTTTGATGTGTTGACGAGGATTACCTTGTTAACGTCACCCGATGGCTTCTCCATTATCTCGATGTAGTTTTTCTTGAAAGCTTCATCGAGTGAAATAATCGATTTTTTGTCGCGACCTTTGGATAATGAGAGGGGGAATATGGTTAAGTTTTTATATTTTATTGGGTTGCCAATACAGATAGTCTTTGCGGTATAGCTGAGAATGTTTTCAGGGTCATGTGCTTTCGTTGCGCCAAGAGCAAGGATTCCCACCACAAGAATAAGGATAAGTGCGATTCTTTTCATTTTGCCTCCTTTTTTGTTCTATGCTATCTACCTCATATCCTTCGAAATATTCCCTATAATTAAATATCTGCGAAGCATGCGGGAAATTAATCTTGACAACCGTATGACGAGGGGATACAATACACGCATACGATGAATCCACAAAGCAAAAAATGAGGGAGGTTAGTATGCCGCGGGGTTTACCAAAAGCTCTAAAAATTACATTCATTATAGTGGCGGTAATTGCAGGTATTATTCTCATTATTTCCGGTATTGGCGCAATTCTTGACAGGTCAGCATATCATGTGATCCTTGCTGATGCAGAGGATGCCCTTGCTTATTTCTCACGTTTTCACTATGATGATGACGGGAATGCATGGAAATACTATTCGGAAGCCGCTGAAAAAGCAGATTCATCTGGATCAGACAGAGAACTTTTTCGTTACTTAAGCGGTGAGATTGAAATTACGTATAACACCATGAAGGCAATTCTGAACAATCTTGAAATCATTGAATTAATCAGGGAAGGCGCTAAACAGGATTACTATTCGTACCCCTATGAGTTTGAGAAAGGTATAGCAGCCGAAATACCGAGCTACATTGGACTCTTGAGGGCTGTGGATATTACCTGTATCAAAGCCCTGTACGATATGGAGAATGGTAGAAATGAAACAGCACTTGAAGATCTGTTCGGTGTAATGATGGCAGGAAAGCATGTTGCTGGTGGCGTAATGATTATGGACTATATGGCAGGTTTCAGTCTTGTAAAGAGAGGATTAAGGGTTTTGAGGATCGGCATTGCGTCCGGTGCTTTTAATGAGGAGCAACTGGAGGAGATTTCAGAATTTCTTGATGATCTGGAGAAACATTGGCCATTGCTCAGCGAGGCAATTGGAGCGGAAGCCAAACGAATGCGAATTACTTTTGCCGAAGCTTCAGCGAAGGACATCGGGTTAACAGTTTTCTGCGGTGACGAAGGTGTTGATCACTTTGGCTTTGCGAAAATGTTCATAGTACGTCTTTTTTGCTGGCGCAGTTTCTTTTCGCCATACCGATCCCTCCATACTTGTTTTGTATTTATGGATGAAATTTTTAATGAATTGGAAAGGATAGAAAGCAATGCAATGGATTCGCTAACGGATAGAATAGAGAATAAAGCATTCGTAGCTCTTCAGGGGAAAGTAGATAGTTTTCGAAAGAAGAATTTTTTCTTCAATATCGCTGCACCTGACTATGGTCGCATGCTTCGTAGAAAAATGAAAGAAATGATGGAAATTAGGTTGATACATACTTCCAGTTTGGTAGCAGCTTATCGACTTGAAAAAGGGGATTTCCCGGGGAGCATTGAAGAGTTGGCAAAGCATTTAATCGTTGATTTCGGTACGGGAAAGCAATTGCAGTACACCAATTACATCGATTCTGTTATCATATTCATTCCCGGCTTGGATGATGAGGACGCCGATGATGCTCTTTCGATAACCCTGACCCGGCTTGGAATCAAGCAATACCTCGATGATAAGAGGAATAATTTTTTAGAAAATAAAAAGAGACAGGACAAATAAAATTCATTATCATATTCAGTATACCTCTTCATCTTCTGTTGTCAAATGAACCTTTCTCTTTATTTTCTTCTGTGATTGCTTCTTTTTTGCCTGCAGTATTTTTTCTTTCACGTGCTGCGGCATTTTTGTTGCTTTTCGGGTTTTCTTTTCCTTGTTTAATACTTTAAGTTTTTTTTGCAACCTTGTCAATGCAAGAGCCCTGTTCTTTGCTTGAGACCGGTGCTCGGTAGCTATAACCGTAATGCCTGAGGGTGGGTGAAAGATTCTAACTGCAGTTTCCCTTTTGTTCTTTCGTTGTCCTCCGGGTCCGCTGCTCTTGTAAAAGGAAATCTCAACTTCACGAACAAGAGTTTCAATGTTCGTTGAAAATTTTTTCGTTGGTTTCATTTGAATACGATAGTAAGTATATCAAAAAAACATATTTAATACAAGTAATTTCTAAAAAAAGGGTAATTTGCGGAATGAGAAAAATAAGAGGTGAATTGATCTCTAATTGAATGCGGGGATGGATATGGTGAACGTGGTGCCTGAACCAGAGTTGTTTCTTACGGTAATTTCTCCATCAAGTGACTCAACAATTTTTTTCACAATTGACAAACCAAGTCCGGTTCCATTCTCTTTAGTCGTATAGAATGGATCGAATATTGATTTGACAGCTTCTGCATCAATCCCTTTTCCCGTGTCGGATACTTCAAAAATTACATGATGATTGATTCTTCTTGCGCAAAGTCCAATTGTTCCACGACCTCCATTCTCTTCTATGGATTCTTTTGCGTTTCTTATGAGATTTGAGACAATGCAATGAAGTGCTTCTTGATTCGAAATGAGAAGATCATCAGCAAATTCCCTCTGTATGCGCAAT
>SOKD01000373.1 GCA_004376305.1 Candidatus Cloacimonadota bacterium
TATAGATAGGAATACATATACCTAAATCTCCCCGGGCAATGATGATACCATCGGACTCTTCAATAATTCCCTCAAGGTTTTTAAGGGCGGTTTTGCTCTCCACCTTGGCAAAAACCTTGCATTGGGGATGCCTGGTTTTCAGAATACTTTTAAGCAATTTCAAATCCTCAAGTAATTTTTTGCCAGCGTCAATTAAAAGTAATGCAAATGCAGTATCAAGTACATCAGACGAGGTCATCCCCATATGGATAAATCGGGCATCTTTTCCCACATGCTCTGCAACATTGGTCAAGAAAGCAATAACATCGTGTTTTACCTTCTTCTCTATCAATTCAATTCTTTTGACAGTGAAGCGAGCCTTTTTCTTAACTCGTGCAAGAACACTCTTCTTGACAGCTCCGGTTTTCACCCATCCTTCAAGCACTGCAATCTCAATAACGAGCCATTTGGCAAATTTTGTATCATCACTCCATAGCGTTCTCATGAACGGTGTAGTATATCGCGCAATCATGTCACCTCCTCATTACTACTGCATTTTAGATCTTAGTTCTCAACCATACTCTAATATGCGCTTCCAGCTTTCGATTCATACTATGGCATAAAACATTCCAAGTCAAGCAAATTCAGTTTTCAGAGTCGTTACGAAATCAATTTCTCTTGACAAAAAGTTGAATATCTGCTATTTTACCCTGTTGTTTGGAAAAACCAACAGATGTAATTGTTATGTTTATAAATATCAAGATTTAGGAGGCAGTACTGTCAAAGGTAATTGCGGTGGCAAATCAAAAAGGTGGCGTTGGGAAGACAACAACAGCCATCAATCTCTGCACCAGCCTTGCAATTGCTGAAAAGAATGTCCTTCTTGTTGATATCGATCCACAGGCAAATGCAACGAGTGGGCTTGGCTTTGGCAGCAATGGTATCGACCATACAATCTACGATCTTCTTGTTTCAGACATTGCTATTCAAACAACCATCAAGGAAACAAACCTCAAGCACCTTAAGCTCATTCCATCTGAAGTTGGCCTGGTGGGTGCTGAGATTGAATTGGCTAATAGCGAAAACCGTCAATACCTCCTTAAGAACTCCCTACGCAAGATACGCGGGACCTTTGACTTTGTATTTATTGACTGTCCACCTTCACTCGGACTCCTTACCATAAATGGACTGGTTGCCGCAGATTCTGTTCTCATCCCCATACAGAGTGAGTTTTATGCAATGGAGGGTCTCGGTAAATTGCTGAATACAATAGGACTCGTTCAAAAGAGCTACAACAAAGGTCTGGTCATTGAAGGCATCCTCGTTACCATGTACGATTCACGATTAAATCTATCAAAGCAAGTATACGAAGAAGTAAAGAAATACTTCGGCGATAAGGTTTACAAAACGCTCATTCCAAGAAATGTACGACTCGCTGAATCACCGAGCTTTGGCAAGCCAGTAGCACTCTACGATATTCATTCAACGGGAGCGCAAAGCTACATGAGCCTTGCAGAGGAAATGCTCAAAAATGGTTAAAAAAGCTCTGGGACGGGGACTTGGCGCACTCTTTCCCCAGGAAGATTTGAAGAAGGACACGGCTTTCATTCCCCTCACCATAATCCGGCCCAATCCGTACCAGCCCCGCGAAGATTATAGTAACTCACAAATTGAGAATCTCATTGAATCAATTAAGAGTAAAGGAATCATCCAGCCAATTGTGGTAAGAAGAAGTGGAAAGGTATACGAACTTGTTTGCGGGGAGAGACGTTACAGAGCTGCTAAGAAAGTTGGCTTGAAGGATATTCCTGTTATCATAAAGGATTTGTCAGATAGGGAAGTCCTTGAAATCGCACTCATTGAAAATCTTCAGAGAAAGGACCTGAATCCTATTGAGGAAGCTAAAGCATTTAATCGTCTTATTAAGGAGTTCAAGCTGACACAATCGGATGTTTCCCGAGTTGTTGGCAAAGAGCGCTCAACGGTTGCGAACAGGCTCAGACTCCTGAAACTTCCTCTTTCCATACAGTCAATGATAAAACGGAATGAAGTATCAGAAGGTCATGCACGGGCTCTTCTGAGCCTTAATGACGAAACATCTATGCTTTCGATTGCAAAGGAGATAATACAGAAAAAACTGAGTGTTAGAGATGTTGAGCGACTGATCCAGAAGAGAACGGTAAAAAGAAAAAAAGGGGAACGAAAAGACCCGTTTACCAATGAAGCAGAGCGTATTCTCAGAGAAAAGTTTGGAACGCGCTGTACAATCCAGAAACGGGGCAATACAGGAAAGCTTATTATTGAGTTCTATTCACAGGAAGACCTCGAAAGATTACTGGAAATCCTGTCAGTTTCAATTGATTAGAAGGGGCAATAATGATTGATTTGGTATGGTTACTCAAAAGACTTTCAGAAGCAGCAGGAGTTTCAGCGCAAGAGAAAAGCCCTAAGGAAATTGTTAAAGAAGAATTAAAGAAGATTTCAGTTCAATTCAGTGAAGATCGGGTTGGGAATCTTATTGCCTTCAAAGAAGGTAAACGAAAATCTGGAAAAGTTATGCTTGCAGCACATATTGATGAAATTGGACTCATCATTACCCTGATCCAGGATACTGTTCTGCGCTTTTCAACCATTGGAGGATTCGACACAAGGATTCTTCCCGGTCAAGAGGTTATGGTTTATGGAAGAAAACCTTTAAAAGGCATTATTGGCAACATCCCCCCTCATTTCCTTCCCAGAGACAAACAGAACGATGTCTTGCCCATTGAGGATCTCTTCATTGATGTCGGTCTATCCGGGAACACGTTGAAAAGAAATGTGCAGGTTGGTGATTTTGTAGGTTTTCGCAAGAACCTTGATGAACTTTATAATGAACGGTATTGCGGTAAATCACTTGATAACAGGGCAAGCGTTGCTTCCCTTATATCAACATTTAACGAATTGAATAAACTCCACCATGAATGGGATGTCTATGGAGTGTTTACGGTCCAGGAAGAAATTACTGGACTCGGTGCAGTCAGTTCATCATACAACATCACCCCGGATGCTGCAATAGCAATTGATGTCGGCTTCGGCAAACAGGCTGGCTTCCCGGCAGAACACCCGGTTGAACTCGGTAAGGGACCGGTTATTGCGGTTGGTCCAAATATGCACCCTGTTCTGCAAAAGAGCATGGTGGAAATTGCAAAAGAGTATGAAATCCCGTATCAAATTGAAGCTGAGCCGACTGTCACCGGCACAGATGCTGCAGGTATTCAAATCTCAAAAAAAGGAATTCCGACTATTCTCATCTCTGTTCCACTTTTCTATATGCATACTCCCTGTGAAGTGGTTTCTCTCAAGGATATTAAGAGAACTGTTAGGCTTATTTCTTTGTTTATAGCAAACCTGAATACAAAAATGCTTGAAGGAGAATCGTATGCTACTTAAACAACTGTCAAATCTTGATGGTGCGGCAGGTGATGAAGGTGCGCTTAGAGATTTTATCAAGAAAAATATTAAAGATTTTGTAGATACGATAGATACGGATGCCCTTGGTAACCTGATATGCTATAAAAGGGCAAAAAAGAAAAAACCCGTTGTTCTCATCATTGCACATATGGATGAAGTTGGTTTTATAATAACCGCCAAGAAACAGGATGGAACACTCAAATTCTCACGAGTAGGAGGAATAAGCTCTCGAGTTATCCTGTCGAAAACAGTACGAATAGGCAAAAAGAAAATTAAAGGTGTTATTGGTGTTAAACCGATTCATCTTCTTGATAAAACAGAAGCAGGAAAAACTCCTGAATTTAGGGAACTGTATATTGATGTAGGAGCAATATCCGACAAGGAGATTGAGGACATCAGCATTGGAGATTATGCATACTTCGATACTACATTCGAAAAAACAACTTCTCATATTCTTAAAGGCAAGGCTTTCGATGACCGTATCGGATGCTCTCTCATACTTGATCTTGTAAAAAACCGCTTTCAATTCCCGCTTCATGCCGTTTTCACAACACAGGAGGAGATTGGATTAAGAGGGGCATACGTCATTGGAAATCGAATAAAACCTGATTTTGCGATTATACTTGAGGGAACAGGTGCTGGCGACTTCCCTTCTGATACGGATACCGCAAGAACACCATTTCTTGGTAAGGGCCCAACATTAACGGTCATTGACAAAAGTATGATTGCAGATAGAGAATTTCTCAGAAGAATAAAGACCATTGCAGAAAATAAATCAATTCCATACCAGATAAAACAACCCGGTATAGGAGGAACAGACGCTGGAAGGATACACATTTCCCAACGCGGGGTCACCTGCGGAATTATAGCAGTTCCGGCGCGATATATACATTCGCCTGTCTCATTAATGAATCTAAAGGACTATAAAAATTCATTGCGTTTGGCGGAAGCAATTCTCAAAGATATTGGCAAGATGGGGGGAAAATGAAGAATTTAATCAAGAAACTAACCGAAGCATTTGGTCCATCGGGATATGAGAAGAAGGTCAGAAAACTCATATATGATGAAATAAAAAACTATGTTGACAGTACAAAGACCGACAAACTGGGTAATCTCATTACGCACATCAAAGGCAAGGGAATAAAAGTTATGTTCGCTGCACATATGGATGAGATAGGAGTGGTAACAAGCTACATAGATAAAAATGGATTTATACGCTTCTCCAATGTTGGTGGTTTCTTTCCAGTCCATTCGCTAACTGCCCGTGTGATTTTCGCCAATGGGAGCGTTGGTGTCATTGGCGAAGAACAAAGAAAAACAATGAGTGATCCTATTGAAATGAAAAAATTATACATCGATATTGGAGCCAGAAATAAAAAGGAAGCAGAGAAACTCGTTCCCATCGGTTCTTTTGGTTGCTACCAAAGGAAATTTCAGGACATGGGACAGCGAATTACATCAAAGGCTTTTGATGACAGGATAGGCTGCGCCGTACTCATCGAAGCTGCAAAAAGACTCAAACAGAAGGTAAAAAACGATACATACTTTGTCTTTACTACTCAGGAGGAAGTGGGGCTAAAAGGTGCTCGGACATCTGCTTTTGACGTAGCCCCAGACATTGCGCTCGCCATTGATGTTACGGGAACGGGTGATACACCTGATGCAAAGAAGATGGCTGTCGAACTTGGAGGTGGTGCAGCAATTAAAGTTAAGGACAGAGGAATAGTTTGTGATCCAAGGATTGTCGATGCCCTCATAAGTACTGCCAAAAAAAATAATATTCCCTACCAGCTCGAAGTATTGGAAAGAGGAACTACGGATGCAACTGCGATCCAACTTACCAAAGGAGGAGTTCCTGCAGGTGCAATATCAATACCGACACGGTATGTGCACAGTGCATCCGAGGTGCTTGACACAGATGATGTTGATGCTGCAGTGAGACTCATTGTTGCATTTCTAAAAAAAGACAGATCCTCAATCATTGATTAGAAAGGTATACCGTGGGACGTAAATACTATACTATTCAGATATTCTCATCAGACGGAGTGACAGCAATAAACAAACGAATATCAAAACCATTTATTGCATTTGTTCTTACAGTTATTACCATTTTTTTTCTTGGAATTGTTGCACTTATTTCATTCTATGGAAAGGTCTATGTTAAAGCCATGAAGGTACAGAACCTTGAAGAGAGAAATAAATATCTTGAGGAAGAGTTTAAAAAGATCATTACACTGGAAGAAGATATTTTAGAAATATCAAAACAGAGAGAAAAACTTGAAGTCGCCCTGGGAATAAAGAGAAAAACACCAATCCCTGAAAATGAGATTGCTAATAACCCCGTTATTATGAGCGAAGAAGAAGAGGTGTCTTACAAACCAGCGGAGAGGGCATTCGAAAATCCTGAAATGGCAAATTACCTGAAGGAATCAAAAAAGCAAAGTAGATCTATTCCAAACATTGTTCCTGTGAACGGCTGGACAACAAAACGTTTTAATGATATACACCAAGGAATTGATATTGCAGCATCAATCGGAACACCTGTTTTTTCGGCAATGGATGGTACAATTTCTTTTGCAGGCTGGGATTCAATTTTTGGCAATTCCATTAAAATTGAAGGCTTATTCGATTATGCAACATTTTACGGACACTGTTCAACAATTTACGTTAAGAAAGGTGACTTTGTAAGGAAGGGCGAAATTATTGCAAGTGTCGGTCAAACGGGAAAAACTGCTGCACCACATCTCCATTATGAGATTATGGTGGGTGATAGAAACGTAAATCCCCAGCTGTTTTTTCTTAAGGGACAGACACATTAAAGGAGGCATGATGCAAAAATCAGATACAATGATGAACATCCTTGGGAATGGAACACGGTTCAAAGGAAATCTTAAGGTTGCAGGAAGTTTGAGAATCGATGGTGACTTCGATGGAGAAATGACTGTTTCCGAAACACTTATTGTTGGAAAAGCAGGTAAACTTAAGGGAACGATTAAAGCAAAGAATTCAATAATTGGTGGCATCATCAATGGCAATTTATCAACAAAAGAGAAGGTGGAACTCCAGGTTGGCGCAAAATTTGATGGAGACCTCATTTGCAAAAAATTAATCATTGAAGAAGGTGTGTTATTTGATGGAAATTGCCAGATGTCAGAAATAAAACCCATGGAAAAAGAAAAACAACCTGAGAAAACAAAGTAATCAATCCAATTTCTTTACCGGATATTTCCCTCAATGAGATAGAACATTTTGGAGCAGGTATGCTAAAATGAGAAAAAATAGAACAAAGGAAGATCTAAGGAACATCACTGTTACACTTGATTTTGTCAAGGGGGAGGAGGCATCGGTTCTGTTTGAGCTTGGCCTGACCAAGGTCTTATGTGTCGCAACCATGCAAAAGACAGTTCCAAAATTTCTTGATGGAAAATCAAT
>SOKD01000216.1 GCA_004376305.1 Candidatus Cloacimonadota bacterium
GTTGGACACTCTATAGTAAAAGTTCCATCTACTTCATCTATTGAATCCTTCTCACCAAAGAGCTTCTGAAGATTAATATCTTCACCCTTTGCAAAAATAACTGCTCGTTCTATTGTGCTTTTCAGTTCGCGAACATTGCCTGGCCAGCTGTATGAAACCAGCATATCTTTTACCGCTCGCGTTAGGATTAGCTTCCTTTCTCCACCTGCAAATCTTTCTAAAAAATATTCTGCAAGAGGTATTATATCCTCCTTCCGTTCATGCAATGGATACATTTTTATCATAACTGTATTGAGACGATAATAAAGGTCTTTCCGGAATTTCTTCTTCTTCACAACGTATGGAAGCGCTTTGTTAGTTGCTGCAATGACTCGAACATCTATGGATATGGTTTCTGTCCCACCAACACGCTCAAACTCTTTTTGTTCAAGTATTCGCAGGAGTTTCTTTTGTGTACTGAGCGGAATGTCACCTATTTCGTCAAGAAAGATCGTTCCTGTATCAGCTAATTCAAGCCTCCCCTTTTTCTGTGATACCGCACCCGTAAACGAGCCCTTTTCGTGGCCAAAGAGCTCACTTTCGATAATACCTTCATTCAGTTCAACACAATTCATTCGGATAAAAGGCTTATTGCTGCGTTTACTTTTTGCGTGAATTAACCGTGCAATCACATCCTTACCAACACCTGTATCGCCAATGATGAGCACGGTGGCATTTGTGGGCGAAACGATGTTTACTTCTTCAAGGATTTCCTTCATTGTTTTACTCTCGGCAATAATGTTAGGAAAAGGTGTTACATCTTTCATTTCCTTCTTCGAAATGTGTTTTTTCTTTCTTTTGCAGATGTTTTCTATTTTGAGAAGTACTTCATCAAGACTGAAAGGTTTGAGGATGTAATCCGTTGCGCCTTGTTTCATTGATTTAACCGCATCGTTAATAGAGCCATATCCTGAAATCATAACTACATCTATGGCAGGATACTTGTCTTTTATCTCCCTGAGGAGCTGAATGCCGTCCATCTCCGGCATTTTTACATCCGTTATAACAATATCGATTTCCTTCCTTGCAAGTATTTGGAGTGCTTTCTTACCGTTGACTGCAGTGAGAGCAGTATATGCTTTTTCCGTAAGGAGACGCGAAAAAATGTTAAGTATGTATTTATCATCATCAACGATTAAAATTGAGATTTTATCCATTGTGCTTTTGCATAAAATACAGGACTACAGGAGGGCGATGACCCTCCTGCAGAACGGTGAATTATCCGTCGCCGGGCAAGGTTGGTGGAGGTGGAGGAAGCGGGATATCATCCCCATCAGCAAATATGGGTGTGCTTATGGAGAGGACAAACAACAGAGCTAAGGCGAGAGCGAAAATCTTCCTTAAACATTTCATAAAACCTCCTTTTACGTTATTTATATGCAACTATCATGCCATAAAGGAGCTAATGAATGTAAGTCACGTGATATAGTTAGTTAGAGGTTCTTTTTGTTATTAAATCATAAAATGAAGGGGGAAATGGAAGGAAAAGTGCGACAAAATTGTCGCACTTTTCTGGGAATAAAACGTAAGTGCTTTATATTAATAACATACACTGCGACAAAAATGTCGCAGTGTTAAAGGGGATTTAATAACAATGGTAATATAGCGACTTAAATGCGACAAAAATGTCGCACCACCTATTTTTGTGATGAATGTTTGCGCAATCTCTGTATGGTTCGCCTGTCGATCTTGAGGATGTTTGCCGCATGAGAAACGTTTCCGCCGGTGAACGAAAGCACATTTTGAATATATTTTGTCCGTGATGCCAACTCAATTTCTTTAAGAGTCATGAAATGAGCGGGCAGTCTTGAAATATGTGAAGAGAGCATATCTTCAGTGATAATATTCAATTCGCAGGAAAGAACGCA
>SOKD01000083.1 GCA_004376305.1 Candidatus Cloacimonadota bacterium
GAAAGCAACACCTCCCTGAGCGGTATACGAAAGGGAAGCAAAACCGTTGATTACCTGCAGCAAAATCCAGATACCAAGAACAACAAAGGCGGGAAGACGAATAATACGGATAATAACAAACGGTATGAGCGTCAAAATCTTTGCTTTAGGATAGAGCAAAAGGTATGCTCCAAGAATCCCGGAAATTGCTCCGGATGCACCGATCTGTGGAATTGTAGACAGGGGGTTTATCAGGATCTGCGCAAGAGAAGCCAGAAGTCCAGCAAGAACATAGAAGATTATGAATCGCAGATGCCCAAGCCTATCTTCAATGTTATTGCCAAAAATCCAGAGGTAGAGCATATTTCCAATAAGATGAGCAAAACCTCCATGAAGAAACATTGATGTGATGATGGTCAAACGAACAGGAAAAAAGATAACTGGTTCCAGATCAACATTCATCATTACTTCATATGGTATGCAGCCAAAGCTCTTCACAAAGGTGCTAAGCCGTTCACCCTGAAGGAACTCAATGATAAAAATAATGCAATTGACAATAATAAGTGCAATGGTAAAGAAGGGAAATAATTTTGTTGGATTTTCGTCTTTGAGCGGAATCATTACTGCCTCTTAGCACAGGAGGAAACAGTTGTCAAGAGAAAACCAAATAGTGACAAAAAAGGTAAGCAATGACACAGAAAAATGAAAACGCCATGAGAGTCTATGAATTGCTCCAAAGACAAAATATCATTATCGGAGTTGAGAATGCCTCAAAAAAGGAAATAATCGAGCAATTTATGCAACATCTTCTACAGGACAACGTTGACACTTCGATAAGGAACGGCATTCTCAAAGCAATTTTGAAACGAGAATCGATGGAGAGCACCGGTATTGGAAACGGTATTGCAATTCCTCATGCTAAGCTTGAGCAAATCGAAAACTTCCACATTATCCTTGGTTTATCACATAGCGGGATCGATTTTGATGCAATAGATAGCAAGCCTGTCCATATCATTTTCCTTGTCATCTGTCCTGAGAAGCAAAAAATCCTCTACATACGCATTCTCGCAAGGCTTGCAAGATTGCTGCACAACAATAACTTCAGAAACGGTTTACTGAAACAGAAAACACCCGATGATGTTTTAAACTTTATCAAGCAGTATGAATCTTTTTAGGCAAAGAGACGGGAGGCACAATGCTCATATGGCCAATTGTTCTGTGTTTTTTTATCGTACTCTCCATTATTCAGCACCTTGGAGGAATTACCTTTTCTCAATTTCTCGTTGATCCATGGGATAAGATAATCCTCGATCTTACCCTCCTTTTCATCGTTCTCGGAATCCTCTACAGGATGGCATTTCAGGCAAGAAAAGGCGAGAAGGAAAAACTGCACCAAAGAGTTGCTGAGCTTGAGGAAGAAATTAGAAAGATCAAAGGTAACCAAGAAACTGCGGGATCCCGGCAGGAAAGTTAGCGCTCTCATGCACGGAGTGTGGGGATTTCAATACAAACGGCAATTTGAATGGCTCAAAGAAACACGCCAATTCCTCTACAGAAAAATTTCACTTGCACAGCAAAAGACAGTGCTCGAACCTGGATGTTCCACGGCCCTCCTAACCGAAGAAATATCGAAGAGAATTCCTGGCATCGCTGTCGGTCTTGACAGAAATTTGCATGCCCTGCTTGCTGCCAAAAAGCGAGCAAATAGCCTTCTGCTCGTCTGTGGTGATGTTTACACATTACCATTTAAGAAAGAAACATTCGATGCAGTAATTTTTCAGTTTTTTCTCCTCTGGCTTTCCGACCCCATTGCAGCATTGCAGGAAATAAAGAGAATAGTCTGCTCACCTGGTTCAATAACTACCATTGCAGAACCAGATTATGGAGGAAGGATTGATTTCCCCCAGGACATCAACTACGGTGTATC
>SOKD01000076.1 GCA_004376305.1 Candidatus Cloacimonadota bacterium
TAGATTAATATGACCACTATTCAAGCTGTCATCACCAAGATACTGCTTCATAACTTTCAGTATACACTGAAATACATCAATGCCAACATAGTCAATAAGCTGGAAAATTCCCATTGGCCGAATAAGGAAATCAGCGCTCACCTTATTCATTACATAGATGGCGCCCGGCAATGTATATGTATCCTTCATATCAGAAACTTTTTGTAATGCAAAGAGTCCGTCTCTCGTGAAGTGTCCGTTCCCGATAAAACCAGCGATATCATTTGCGGGAACAAGCTTCTTTCTCAATTTTTTTCCAAGAGTCGCTGCAAATTCCTTAATTTCCGGTTTCGTATTCTTGCCCGTAATGACCTCCACCAACTTCTGTACAACAGGTGGATTATAGAAATGATAACCGATAATCCTACCACCAAGCCCTACCTCTTTATCCAGAACAGAAATGGGGATGGATGAAGTATTCGTCAGGTAGAATGTTTTATCTGAACACATTGTATTCAATTTATTGTAAACTTCTATCTTTACATCCTGATTCTCCACAATTGCTTCAAAAACAATATTCGCATCTTTTGCCATAGCAAGAGATGTACCAAACCGCATAACCGAAAATACTTCATTCGTAAATTCGTTTATAATATCCGCATTCTCTATGAGGTCTGCCCTATCCTTGTATATATTTCTGAGTGTGCCGATACCTTTCTCAGCACCCTTTGTATTCATTGTTCGAAGGAACTTACCCAGACCATCAAGACCGCTCTCACTAACATCAATAAGATTTAATCTGAAATGTTTATCTTTGTTCTCTGGCTTGAGCTTTAACTTTGCCATCTCCTGTCCGATAAGTGCAGCAATACCACTCCCCATTTTTCCTGCAGCGCCAATTACCGCAACATTCCGTAGTCTCTCTGTATAATCCATACTTCCTCCTTTAGCCTCAAGCCCTCGCTTATGGGTTCTCGTTTATTTTTTACTAATACTTATTCCACTGAGCAGCAACTATTTGTTCGCTTTGTCCCAGTCTGGTTTTCGTTTCTCGAGAAATGCCGCAAGTCCTTCCTTTGACTCTGGATGTGAGAAACACAATCCAAATACTTCACTTTCATAACAGCTTCCTGTTTCAAAACTCGAATCGTATCCTTTATTAATTGCTTTCTTTGCGAGCCGTACAGAAACCGGACCCTGTGAAGCAATTTTTTTCGCAAGTCCCTTCACTTCTTCAAGCAGTTTATCGGGTAGAAGAACATTCGTTACAAGCCCAATTTCAAGCGCCCGCTTCGCGTCAATGACATTTCCGCTGAGTATCAATTCTTTTGCGATCGCTGGTCCACAAATCCGTGCAATTCTCTGCGTTCCGGCAAATCCTGGTGTGACACCAAGACTAACCTCAGGCTGACCGAATTTTGCCTTTTCACTTGCCCATCTTATATCACAGGAAAGAGCAAATTCACAACCCCCACCGAGAGCAAAACCATTTACTGCAGCAATAACAGGAATCCTAAGATTTTCTATCTTATTAAATACCATTTGTCCAAGCTGCGAAAAATCCCGCGCTTCTAGCTGACTCAGTGCTGCGAGTTCTGCAATATCAGCGCCGGCAACAAAAGCTCTTCCTTCACCCGTAACAATAATTACACGCAATTTTTCATCTTTCTCAATATTAGTAAACACATCGCTCAGCTCATAGAATGTTTCGCTGTTGAGAGCATTAAGAACATCAGGGCGGTTCATTGTAACATATCCAATGTTCCCCTCTTTCTCAAATGTTACATTCTTATATTCCACAATTCCTCCCTTTTCTAAATATATTCATTTATAGTTTTCTGTTTCTGTCCTGTGTTTTTTTTCAACGCTTTGTTTCGCTCATGTATGCGCTTTTTCTTAAGCACTATCCACTGCTTTT
>SOKD01000208.1 GCA_004376305.1 Candidatus Cloacimonadota bacterium
GATAAGAGGATCAAGGCATTGAAGAAACTAAGGAATGTTGTGATTCATACATCATCCGAAATCGGTGATATTGAGGGATATATAGGGAACTATAAAGTCACGGTTAGAAAAGGGAAATCAAAGGAAAAATATAACGTGGGGACAATCATTTTGGCAACCGAAGCGGTGCCGTATGAACCAAAAGATAATTCAAAAGGGATGCGTCTATTCAATTATGACGCGAAAAAGGTGATTACGCAAATGCAGCTTGAACGTAAATTAAAAAAAGGGCTGAAAAATCAAAAAGTTGTAATGATTCAATGTGCTGGTTCAAGAGTTCCGGAAAGGATATACTGCTCTCGTATATGCTGTATGACAGCAGTTAAGAATTCAATCCTTTTGAAAGAACAGAGCAAAGATACAGAGGTAACGATAGTATACAGAGACCTTCAAACGTATGGAACGGAGTACGAGGAAGAGCTGAGAAAGGCAAAAGAGAAAGGCATTCGATTTGTTAGATATAGTGAGGAGAAACCCCCAATTATCGATAAGAAAAAGAATATAGTACATGTTTATCACGAACTCCTTGGGAGAGAAATCGAACTCCCATTTGATCTTGTGGTTCTCTCTACACCTTTGATTTCTTATTCTGATGTAGACATTCTTTCCCAAAAACTAAAGGTTCCTGTTGATGAACACGGATTCTTATTAGAGGCTCATGTGAAATTAAGACCACTCGAATTTGCAACAGATGGGGTTTTTGTATCAGGATGTGCTCATTGGCCTTGTGATATTACGGAAGCAATATCTCAGGCAATTGGTGCAGCATCCAAAGCGTCAATACCTCTTTTGAATCTAAAGGTAACAGTTGAGCCAATTGTTTCACATGTAGATGAAGAAATATGCTCAGGGTGCGGGATCTGTGAAGAAAACTGCCCTTACGCTGCTATTAAAAAAGATTCCGAGAAGAAAAAGGCAGTGGTAACTGCGGTCATCTGCAAGGGGTGTGGTATCTGTGCCACAAACTGTCCTGAGCAAGCAATCAGTATTCAACACTATAAAGATGAGCAATTTGATGCTCAACTTGAAGCAGCATTCAAGGAGTTATCGTAATGGAATTTGAACCAAAGATTATTGCATTTTTATGTACGTGGTGAGGATATGCAGCGGCAGACCTGGCAGGTGTGTCAAGGTTTCAGCATCCTACCAATACAAGAACAATCCGCGTGCTTTGCACTGGACAGGTAGATTCAACATACGTTCTTAAAGCGTTAAAAAATGGTGCTGACGGAGTTTTAGTGATTGGCTGTAGGCTTGGAGAATGCCACTATATTAGCGGTAACTACCATGCCCGATGGAAAGTAGATCTAACGAAAAAGATGCTTAAAAAAATAGGACTTTCTCCCGAAAGATTAGAGATGAGGTTCATTTCTTCTGCGGAAGGAAATAAATATACAGAAGCAGTAAAGGAATTCACTAAGAAAGTGAGAGTATTGGGTTCCAATCCTCTCAATTCGGACAAAGATTCTAAAAGGATGGGACACGCGCTTGATGCTCTCATATCTGCTGCATCGGGATACAGAACCCGTGCAATTGTCGCGAAACGGCCACGTTTGGTAGAAGAAGGGAACGTATACAAAGAAAAAATACCGGATAAAGAAATGGAAGCTCTGGTTAATGGGTTGATAGAAGCAGAATTTGTAAGGGAGGCAATACTCACCTGTTTAAAAGAGAAGACACTCTCCTGTACCGAGTTAGCAGAAATTATTGAAGCCTCTTCCGGCGAGGTTCTTTCTCATATAACATACTTAAGAAAGAAGAATCTTATTGATGTAGATACGGTGAAAGATAGAACACCGTATTATAAGAAACTGTAAGGAAATGTTATTGTTATATAATGTCTGGTATTCT
>SOKD01000368.1 GCA_004376305.1 Candidatus Cloacimonadota bacterium
ACTCGTCGGTGATTCGCTCGCAATGACAATGCTCGGCTACAAAAGCACCGTTTCGGTAACGATTGAGGAAATGCTTGTCTTTACAAAGGCAGTTACCAGGGCAGTTGAGCGAGCATTCGTTGTTGGTGATATGCCGTTTCTCACATACAAAACTGACATCAATACAGCAATCACAAATGCAGGAAGATTTATCCAGGAAGGTAATGCGGACGCTGTCAAATTGGAAGGTGCCCGTTTCATTATTCCAAAGATAAAAGCGATTATTGGAGCAGGAATTCCGGTTATGGGACATATTGGGCTTACGCCTCAATCGGCTGGTATACTGGGCGGATACAAAGTTCAGGGTACAACGAAAGACAGCGCATTGAAACTCATCGATGATGCAAAAGACCTTGAAGATGCCGGAGTATTTTCAATAATTGCTGAATCCATCCCTCGCGAATTAACCCCTCTTATCCGGAAGGCAGTATCCATACCCGTTTATGGTATTGGTGCAGGAATTGAAGCGGATGGCCAGATACTTGTTGTTCACGATATTCTCGGGCTTTTCAAAGATTTCATTCCCCGGTTTGTGAAGAAATATGCCGACCTCAGCAATATACTTGAGGATGCGTTTACCAGATACATTGCCGATGTCAAGAGCGGGAACTTTCCCGACAACAAACAAACGTACCACATGGATAAAAAGGAATTTGAATCCCTCAAACACCACTTGAAGAAACAGAAAAAAACAAAAAAATAAGAGTTTTGGTTTCAGATTTTACTTTTTACTTTTCAACGTAGTTCTCTCCAAATATTATGAAGGAATTCTCTGAAGATGATTTTTTAAACTTTGTAAAGAAAAAACTACCACTTCCCGATGCCCGTGTACTTGTCGGATTCGGTGATGATTCCGCTTTCTATAAAATACCAACAGGTAAGTACTCATGCATAACGACCGATGCCTTTGTAGAAAACACCCATTTCTCATTGAATTATTTTCCACTATATAATATAGGAACGAAATCACTCGTTTCAGCATTGAGCGATATTGCAGCGGTTGGTGGCACTCCCTCTGTTGCGGTTCTTTCCCTGTTTCTTCGAAAAGGGATTGTTGATACAATGATCGATGACATGTACCGTGGAATCAGGGAAACCGCAAAGAAGTACTGGGTAAATGTTGTTGGTGGGGACACGGTTAAGGCACATGAACTCGCATTGGTATTCACCATTGTTGGTGAAATTGACAAATCACAGATCACTTTGAGGTCAGGAGCAAAGCCAGGCGATAGTATCTGTGTTACGGGCAATCTAGGAGCTTCATATATAGGACAGATGGTACTCGAGCAAAAAATGGATATAGATACATTGGGTTTTCAGAAAATCGTAAACAAACACCTCAATCCTGAAGCGCGAATCGATGAATCAAAGAAGATACTGCAGCACCTTAAAGTTCATGCTATGATTGATATTTCTGACGGCTTATCTACAGACCTGCTGCACATTGCACAGGAAAGCAGGGTCAATATCTATCTCGAAGCCAATAAAATCCCCATCGCTGAAAAAACTCTGAGGGCGGCTGCGCACTTTGAATTGAATGCTATTGAAACCGCATTGAAGAGCGGCGAGGAGTACGAACTCCTTTTTACCATTCCCCAAACAGAAGTCCACAAACTCAATACTATTGACATTGGAGTCCGCATTACTGAAATTGGAAAAATAACCGAAAAAGGTAAAAATAACCTTATTGCCTATCCTGATGGGACAACAGTTCCCCTCTTCCCCACCGGTTACAACCATTTTGAGTAGTACACAGCGGTCTCTGCCTGTCAGCAAAATTGAGATTTAGCTATAAATGATTATCTGCATAATTCACCTTAATCGAAGACTTTGCTTCCTGCTTCTTT
>SOKD01000275.1 GCA_004376305.1 Candidatus Cloacimonadota bacterium
TGCCCTGGTAACTGCCTTTGTAAAGACAAGCATTTCCTCAATCGTTACCGAAACCGTGCTTTTGTAGCCGAGCATTGTCATTGCGAGCGAATCACCGACGAGTATGATGTCAATTCCTGCTTTGTCCTCAAACAGCGCAGTTGGATAATCATATGCAGTTAGAAGGGCTATTCTTTCGCCCTTCTTTGTCATTTTATAGAGGTCAGATATGGTCAGTTTTTTTTTCATACAAAAATAATTTACAGGATGGAGAAAAAGGAAAAAAATGGATTATTTCTTTATGCCTCTGTAATTTTGAATTCACCACTTAGAAGTTCTTTGCAATTGCAAGGATATTCTTCAGCTTTGCGTCAGTCTCACGAAGCCTTTGCGAGAGTGTTCTAACCAATTCCCAGAGAAGCTTGTATGCAATGGCATGGTCACTTCGTATTAAATTCCGAAAGTTTGCATCTGTTATTTTAAGAAGAACAGTGTCAGTATTGGAAATTGCGGAAGCAGAACGAGGAGCATTATCTATAAGGGACATTTCACCGAAATAGGTGCCCTTTTTTAGTATTGCGAGTGCTTCTTCTCCCATGCCAGGAATATCGGTACTAATTCTAACGACGCCTTTCAGGACGACATAGAAAGCATCTCCCTTTTGTCCTTCTTTAAATATTATCTCTTCTTTCTTGTAGCTTTTTGCGCTCGCAATGCTCAGTATGTGCCTTAATTCGTCATCGCTGAGTTCCTGAAAGAGGTAAATCTTTTTCAGTATTGAGGTTTTCTTATCCAATAAATGTTACTCCGGTTCGATAATTTCTGCTTCCTCTTCTTCTTCAATCTCTTCAAATTCCTCTTCTGTTTCAATTTCTTCAAATTCTTCTTCCAGTTCAATTTCTCCTGCTTCTCCGCCCCCAGGTCCTTTTCCTATGAGTCGTATTGTTTCGCCGGGTTCAATATCAATATTTGCATAGATGTCGGTGATGTAACATGTTGCAGATTCATTAGTTGTTCTGAGTACCTGCAGAGCGCCAACTTTCACTTCAGGCAATTTAACCTTTTTCTTTGGACCAGGATCTGCAACTTTCTTACCTTCGCGGAAAATTTCAAAGTAATCACCAGTTGCAATGCCATCGGTTTTACCAAGATTGATGTATACTATTTGAAAAGGAATAATAGTTCTATCATCGATCTTTGCTGCGGCAATACGACCTTCAATGGACACGTTAGGTTTCATAAGTGAAATAAAAGTAGGAATTTCGACGGGTCTAAAAGGTTTTATCATATCGTGAATTTTTATGATGTCGAAAGACTGGATAATCTCTGCGGAGGATGAATTCTCAACTACCTCCATAACTAAAAGCTTTCCGAGGATATGAACAATTTTACCAAGATATGCGCCAGTTTCCGGGTCCTTCACCTTCTTACCCCATCTAAAAATGGTGAATAAATCGCCTGGATGTACTCCATCAACTTCTCCCAGATCAATGTAAACTGTATCAGGCGATGTAATAGTTTCTTTCCCCTTTTGTTCTGTTTCAACAATAAATCCGGTTTCTATATTGTCTTTCGATAGAAATCCACCCTTATAAGCGAGTTGCACAGCAACCATCGAGGCAGCTGCGGCAACTGCTTCCACTTCTACATTCTTATCTGTTGATTTTAAGTAGATTCTTCCTTTCCTTGCGAGGATAGGTGGAATACTGAACATTTGTCCAGGATAGATCCAATGCGGATTTTTTATGTTTGCCTCATTTGCATTGTAGATTGAAGGCCAGAGGAAAGGATTATGCAGGTAATACGTTGATATATCCCACAGTGTATCTCCGCTTCTTACAACGTGCACTTTTCCTGACGTTTGTGAAAAGCCCGAAACGGTCATAATAAGAATAACAGTGAT
>SOKD01000121.1 GCA_004376305.1 Candidatus Cloacimonadota bacterium
TAATGTTTTTGCCATAATCTTATTTCACAGGGTGAACCCCTGAAGCAATCTCGGTGTCGGTAACCGTGAGCTTTGGAGACCCTGCCAGAATACGGTTTTTAGGTAGGCGCAGGCTTTAGCCTGCGAGCTTAACTACATTAAATATATTAAGTTACGCAACCTAAAGGTTGCGGCTACCATGCTTGAGTTCTCATTTTGGCACAGTCTCTTTAACCTACGAATTCTATTACATACCTCAATCCCCATTAGAAAAATTTCTAATGGTAAGAAGACGTGTCTACTTGTTCTTTTTCCTTAAAATAAATCCTGTATCGTTTATATATAAGTAATACGTTTTTGTGTCAGGATACTGAAAGGCTCCTATGCCATAGGCTGTATCAATGAATGGGATTGATTCACCATATTTTAATAAAAATTTCCATAACCGACCCTGTGGCTGAATTTCATACTCTGTTATTCTTTCTCCTTCGTCCATTTCCCATCTTCCCCTGAACCTTGTTAGCTTGTAATAGGTATCAGCACCCAACCATTTCAAGAGTACACTCCATCGCAAAATACAGCCCTCAACCATCCACTGGTCACCCGTAAGCGTAAACGTGTACTCTCTGTTTCTTTTTTCATCTACAAAGTATACGTTTATTCCTTTATTTGTTTCTTCGACATATATCGTGCCTATCCTTTCTTCATGGGTGTACCGCGAGAATGTCTGGATAAAAAGGGATAAATATATAAAAGAGATAGAAAAGGCAAAAATTATCAGAAAGATTACAAAGGAAGAAAAAAACCTTTTTATTTTCATTTTTCTTTTCGCTGTTCTCACAATAGCACTTATCAGTATGCATAAAGAAATAAAGAGAAATACCATACCTGTAATTATTGTTACGATAGAAAATTTATCCATTGTTTGACTCTATAGTCAGATTGAGCACCTGTCAACATAAAACATAGTTTTGTAGGATTGTTTATTTTCAAGAAAGAAGTTGACACTGGTTTGAAAGTATAATACACTGCAACCTCAATAAAGTAGCAGGAATACAATATCTACCGGGGAGAAGAAAAATGCGAACAATTATGCAACTATTTTGTATCATAGCAATTTCTGTTGCCGTATTGGCGAATGTTGAGGAAGAATCTCTACGAGAGACGGCCCGATTAGGAAGTGCAGAATATAACATTTCCATTCGTTTTCTTCAAGATGATATCTGGGAGCTTACCCCGGGTGAACGCGGTAAAAAGATTGCAAACCTCTCAAAGGATTTGGAGAAGGGAGCCCTTTCTCCTCTACACCTCTTTGAACTTCTTCGACTCTTGAATATGGAAGGAAAGCCGGAAGACGAGAAAAAAGTCATCGGAGCTCTTTCTGCGCTTATTGAAAGCATACGTACAAAAGATTCCCAGAATCATGAAGCACTACTCGCTTATGCAAAATTGAAACAGTGGCATGGAGACAACTCCGGTTTACTGACCCTCCTCTCAGACTCAACCTTGCATGACGAAACGTACATCTCGTTGTTGTTAGAATTGGTACATGTACATATGGGCAATGCAGACTATAAAAATGCAGAGGATGTTGTTGACCATATTCTGAGGTTTGATTCCCTGAATGCTGAAGTATTGGCAACGAAAACATTGATACGTGCAACCTCAAAACTGCTGAAGCTGCTTGATGAAGAACTAGCAGAATTCAGTAACAGGGTTGCTCAGGCTCCATCAGAGCATCGTCTTGGTTTAGCCATTGCTAACATCAATATGGTCTTTGAGAGTATCAATTTTGCACCCGCACAGCAAGCAATTGAGCTCAAACCCGATGATTTCCGGTATACTTTCATGATTGGAGCAGTGCAAGAATTCATTGTGTATTTGCACTATCTCATGTTGCTGGGTACATGCGAGCCAGATAATCATTTTCCGGATTTCACTCAGGAAACCGTGGATTTTCTTTTTGAGATTAAGTCATACCTTGAGAGCGCTCTAAAAAACAAACCGAATGGTGATATTGATGCTTATATGGCAATGGCGATGTACCACCTTGTATTGAAGGACTTTGAAAAAGCGAAGGAATTCGCCACACAGGCAATTGAAATAAGACCGGATCTTGATCAATCCTATGATGCCCTTATTACCATAATTAATTTTCAGCGAATGGTCATTGATGACGATTCTGAAGCTGGTTTTCTTGAAAGTATTGAGGTGCTTGAGAAGAAGAAGAAGCGAAAAACACTCAACCTTGTGGATCATCTTATGTTTCTTCACCCATTGATCTTTGATGGAAAATATGAAGAAGTGCTGACCCGGATCGATGCAATAAAGAAAGACTTTCCCGGTAATAATCAACTGCTCCTTTTTGAAAGTGGCGTTTATTTGCGGATGGATGCATTAGACAAGAGTCTGGATGTTCTTGTAACGCTGCAGCATCTGGATCCAAATAATGTGGATATCTGGTACAATCTTGGGCTTTGCTTTTATTTGAAATCAGATTTTGATAAAGCATTGGTACACCTGAATCATGCATTACTCATTGCTCCATCTGACGAGGATGTGTTAATGCTCCTTGACAAAGCGAAATCGTCACGGTGATATTAAGTGTATATCCGTTAGATGGATTTTTGCGCTCAGTCTTTTTGCTTGCAATAAATCGAATTGTGTGATATAAAAAATATGAACGTATGTCAGTTTAACAATCCTGAGATATTAGATAATGACCAGTGGAAAAGTCAAAACCGGAATTGATATTCTTGAGAGGGACGGTTTTAACTGTTTCAAGAATGAGAGAGTTGGACTTATCGTTAATCCTTCTTCTGCCAACAGCAGTCTTGAAAGCACGCTTTCAGTATTCATAAAAAATAAGGTTAAGATAACGGCTCTCTTTGGACCTGAACATGGACTGCGGGGTGAAGCCCAGGACCAGGAGGAATGTATAGGTTTTATGGATGAGAAGTGCGGAGCACCCATTTACAGTCTCTACGGCAGGCATCTTTCTCCACACAGGGGAATGTTGAAAAATGTAACAACACTTGTTTTTGATATTCAATGCATTGGATCTCGCTTTTACACTTTTAAGTGGACACTCTTCCTTGTTCTGCAAAGAGCAGCGCAATTTGAGAAAAAAATTATTATACTGGACAGACCAAACCCGATAAATGGAATTGAAATTGAGGGTCCCATGCTTGAGCATGATTATGAATCCTTTGTTGGATTGTTTCCAATTCCAATACGCCATGCAATGACTATCGGAGAACTTGCTCTGCTTTTCAGTGAAGAGTTTAGTATTGGAGTTGATCCGGACATAGTGAAAATGGAGGGATGGCAGAGAGAATTGTGGTTCGATAAAACAGGATTGCCCTGGATTGCACCTTCGCCAAATATGCCCACCATCGATACAGCAACCGTTTATCCGGGGATGTGTCTTATCGAAGGGACAAATATATCAGAAGGAAGAGGTACAACAAAACCCTTCGAGTACTTTGGCGCTCCCTGGTTTGATTGTGAACTGATATTGGAAGAACTCAGGGAATTACCGGGTTGTAAACTCAGGCAAATATGCTTTAAACCCCAATGGGGAAAATATGAAGGAAAAGTGTGCGCGGGTTTTCAGTTGCATATTACAGATAGAGATGTATATAAACCGGTAAAATCAGCTATTGAGATTATTCGCGCAATTTACAAGACTCATCCTGAGGATTTCGCATGGCGACAACCACCCTATGAATTCGAGGAGGAAAAACTTCCATTTGATATACTTGTTGGAAATCATGTAATCAGAGAGATAATTGAAAAGGGAAGCTCCACCGACACGATTGAGAAAGCCTGCAATAAAGGGATTGAAGAATTCACAGGGACCAAGAGAAAGTACGAGCTCTATAAATAATCGAAATTGAATAACTCTGTTTCATATCAATCCTGCGTTTTCTATCTGAACAGATATGGATGAAACGGTGCTCCTTGCAGCGGGAGAGGGAACGAGACTCAAGCCCATCACGCAGTTTTACCCCAAATCACTTCTTCCCATTTTATCAGTACCCCTGCTCGAAAATATAATTCATTCACTGAAAGATCAGGGTATTAGAAAGGTACACATAAATGTTTGTTACCTCAAGGAGAACCTTATTCGTTTTTTGCGAAGAAATGATTTTGGGGTTGAAATAAATATTTCCGAAGAAAACCGAATTCTTGGAACTGGTGGAGGCATTGGAAGAATGAGAGACTTTATTAAAGCTGATGATTTTATTGTTCATAATGGTGATATTGTTACTAATATAAGAATCAGGGATGCATTCGAATTCCACCTGAAAAACAGAGCAATTGCAACCCTTATTGTAGAATTGAGGAAGGGAACAAAGGATGTTCAGCTAACTCGCCATGGAAAGATTGTGGATATTGCAGGAAGATTGGGAAAGAATGGCGAAGGATTGAAGTTGTTTGGATTTACCGGAATAGCAATTGTTAACAGGAGGATTTTCAATTTTCTTCCGAAGAATACATTTCATGATATTATCGAAACGTATGTGGAACTAATAACTCATGGTGAACCTGTGTATGCTTTTGAATCGCATAACCATTACTGGCTTGATATTGGCACGAAAGAGCGGTACCTGCAGGTTCACAGGGATATCCTTGTGAACAAAAAAAATGTTTTTTCCAGGATGCCCTCTGATGACTTGACGATTTTCATTGGGGAAGGTTCGTGCGTTAGCAAAAATGCGCTCCTTTCGGGTTTTGTATCGATTGGAAAGCATTGCATTGTGAGCGACCATGTGAAACTTGAGAATTGCATTGTGTTCGACAATGCCCGGCTGGTTGATGGAGAAAAATACAGGAATTGTATTATCTCAGAGAATTTTGTTGTGAGAGCAGATAACCATGAAAGAACAGAGAAAACTTCAATTAATTAAAGGTGTCAATCAACTCTTAGATAAAAAGAGTTTGCTCCGGGTGAAACAGAGCGCGGCGATTACGTATTTGCCGGGGGGGTCTGACAGGTTTTTTTTCCGTCTGATCGATAAAGGATCCCTTATTATTATGGTTACTCCCACCAAAAAGGAGGTAAGAGAATATATCTGTATACAAAAGCATCTTTTGAAACGTGGTGTTGGTGTTCCCAAAATCTATGCATGGGACAAAGATGCAAAGATGGTAATAATGGAGGATGTTGGAAAAGAAAGCGTTTACAAGATTATGAATAGGAATAAAGGTAAGAAAACTACTGAACAATTGTACAAAACTATTATTGAAAATCTCATTCTCTTACAGGTGAAAGGAAACACTGGCATTGAGCGATGCAAACCTGTGTATAAAAGGGTTTTTGACTACAATGTACTACGATGGGAATCGGAGTATTTCAGGGATGCTTTCCTTGAAAACCAATGCGGATTTTCCAAACAGGAGACAAAGGCGCTTGAAAATGATTTTCACAAATTGGCGCTATCATTGGCACATGAACCAACTTTTTTTATGCATCGGGATCTCCAGTCAACAAACATCTTCTTCAAAAACGGTTTTGTGAAGTTCATTGATTTTCAGAGCGCCCACAGAGGGCTCCTCATGTATGATATTGCCTCACTCCTGAGAGATTCGTATATCAACCTCAGGCGGAAGATGAGAGAGTCTTTGCTTGTTTATTACCATATGTTGCTTCAAGAGTATGTCGATGATTATAGAAGCTTTCGGGCATTCCGGAGAATATATATAGTTACTGCAATCCAGAGAAATATGCAGGTGCTCGGTGCGTTTTCCTTTTTGTCAAAAACCAAGAAGAAAAAGTGGTTTCTTAATGCAATACCTCAGGGAATAGAATACCTCCAGGAAGGATTGGATGAGATAGGAGTGTACAGGGATTTGAGGAAGTTTGTCAATTCGTCAAGGGTAAAAGAATGCGTGAAGTTGATCGATTCATTGAAGAAAAAATAGAAGAGGGTTACTTCCCCGGCTGCGTGCTCCTTGTTGGCAACAGGGAAGAGGTGCTTCATCATAAGGCATATGGTTATTCTGAGATCATTCCGGCGAGAAGAAAAATGAAGGAAGATAGTATCTTTGATATTGCTTCGATTACGAAACCTCTTGCTACTACTACGGCTACGTTGCTTCTTATCGATGAAGGCACAATCGGGCTTCAAGATACCATTGGCTCAATCCTGGATGAATTACAGAGAACACAAAATGGGAATGCAACAATTATCGAACTGTTAACACATACATCGATGATACCGTCGTGGTACCCATTATATCTTATTTCCCGTGATGAAAGAGACATTTGTGAATTTATCGGGAATTTGAAAGCGAATAAGAAGGCTTATAGCTGTCTTGATTACATACTTTTAGGAAAGGCGATTGAAAGATTAACCGGAGAAACACTAAAGCAGTTCACTGAAAAACACATATTTAAGCCAATGGGTATGGGAGCAACCTGTTATTGCCCGTCTGGAGAACAGAAAAATAATATTGCTGCAACTGAAACAGGAAATAAGCATGAGAAGGAACTAAGTATGAAATACGGCGGAAAAGAATCATTCCCCTGGAGAGAAAACACTATTATTGGTGAGGTACATGATGGAAACAGCTTTTATTGTTTCGATGGAGTGAGTGGTAATGCGGGTGTTTTCTCCACAGCTTCAGACTTGTCGATTTTTGCGCAGTGCATACTGAATGGGGGAAATGATGTGCTGAAACCAGAAATCGAGCAAAATCTTTTAAATGAGGGCACAAAAGAAAACAATGAAGCAAGAAGTCTTGGATT
>SOKD01000219.1 GCA_004376305.1 Candidatus Cloacimonadota bacterium
ATCTTTTCAACACCCGAAACAAGCACAATGTCATTCAGTCCAGAAGCAACCTCAATGAATCCCATTCGAAACGCCAGAGCACCTGAAGCGCATGCAGATTCTATCCGTACCGAAGGAATGTTTTTAGCACCAAGGTAATCAGCAAGCATCGGACCAATATGCTCCTGTTCAACAAACAAACCGCTTGACATCGAGCCAACATACATCGAGTCCACCATTGGTACTTTCGCATCATCGAGCGCTTTAAGCGCAGCCTCAACAAAAAGATCCCTTAGCGAGGAGCTCCAGTGTTCCTTGAACTTTGTTAAACCCACCCCAATGATTCCAACTTCTCTCATAGTCATCACCTCCAGGAAATAGCAACCGCAGATTGCAAAAAGAGAATTTCAGAAACCAGTGAAACATCTCAGTTTTTTCTGTGGTTATTGTGTTCTATTCTATTCGTTTAAGATTATTTTTCCTCTGAATTGTGCATACTTACCGTAATCAAGATAAATCTGATTATTATCAAGCAAATCCCTCACTTTTGGTGCTGCATCGCGAACCTCATTTATCCTATCGGTTAATCTGAAAATAAACGCATCACTGCCAGCCCCGGAACCGAACGAAACGATAAGCACAAGATCACCGGATTTTGCAACATCAAATGTTGCTGAAAGACCGGTTGGAGATGAACCCGAATACGTGTTACCCATTGTTGGAACTACCCATCCTGGTTCAATCTGCTTTTTTGTAAATCCTAATTTCTTTCCGATGGTTTGAGGAAATTTGCCGTTTGGCATATGAAATACTGCGTATGCAAAATCATCGGCTTCCATTTTTGCCTTTTCAAGAATACCCTTACCGGCACTGTAAACATGCTTAAAATATGCTGGTTCTCCTGTAAACCTTCCGCCATGTCTCGGATAGTATGCTCCTTCTCTCCTCCAGAAATCGGGTGTATCAGTAGTATACGAGAATGTCTCAAGAACCTCTGCAACGATCTTATCCTTTCCAAATATGTAAGCAGTGCCTCCGGCAGCAGCGGTATACTCAAGAGCGTCACCCGGCGCACCCTGAGACGTATCTGCACCAATGGCAAGTGCATACTTCAACTCGCCAGATTTGACTTCATTATAGGCAACCCACATAGCTTCGGTTCCTGCTTTGCAGGCAAACTCGAAATCTGCAACATGCACTTCAGGGGTTATTCCAAGCGCTTCTGCAACAACCGTTCCCGATGGCTTAACAGCATATGGATGAGATTCCGAGCCAACATATACTGATCCGATTTCCTTCGGGTCAATACCAGCCCTTTTCAGTGCATACCTTCCTGCTTCCACAGAAATAGTTATCGTATCTTCATCCGGACCGGGCACCGTCTTCTCATTCACCATAAGCCCCCGTTTAATAATGACCGCATCCCTTCCCCACTGTCCTGCAATATCCTCAACCCTTATCCGGTATCGAGGGACATAGCTTCCATAGCCAACAACTCCTACCATATATACCTCCTTTTTCCCATCTTCCGGGAATAATAATTCATTTTCTCCGTTTCGCTTGTATCTTCACTTTTCTTCGTGCACTGCGAAACCTACATCGTACACCATTCATCCCCTATTCACACTTTTTGAAAACCATGGAAACAACGGTCTTATCATTTCCACCCATACTTGACATCATCCCGTAGGGTTTCTCAGGATGAATCTTTGCTTGGTAATCACCAGCCTTTCCAGACAGTTGATGGACGATATCAACAGCTTGTCGAACACCGGAAGCACCAGTCGGATGTCCGTATCCAACAAGACCACCGGAACAATTTGTTGGAATAACTCCATCAGCTTTCGTATTGCCTTCTTTAACAAAATCAGCTCCCTCTCCATATGCTGCCC
>SOKD01000071.1 GCA_004376305.1 Candidatus Cloacimonadota bacterium
GATGAGTAAGGAAAACAACGAGACAAAACAACTATCATTATTTGAGACAATGGCAAATCAGCCTTCATCATCTTCGACTTCGACTGAGAAATGAGCTTGGTACAGCAGATAACACGGTGTTTGTGGAAAGTTTCGCTCACCCAAATGCCTTCGGCTGACTTCATAAACACCAAAAATGTTATAAAATCCTTAAAGAAGATAATTTAGAATGGTATAATCAGGGGTTGTATTATTAGAAAAGAAAAGAATGGAAAACAGAGAAACCGGTAAAGTTGTAGAAGTAAGTGCTCAAAGGACTGCAAGGGTGCTTATTCAGAGGAAAAAGTGGTGTGACCGTTGTCCTTCAAAAAGCGTATGTAATCCGCCTGAAGAGGGCAAAGAATTTACTATCGAGGTTGACAATACAGTAGGTGCACGAGAGGGTGATATTGTTGAAATTGGATTGCCAGGAAAATCATTGTTTATTGCCTCCGTATGGGCTTACCTGGTTCCTTCGCTTCTTTTTATTGCGGGTATAGCAATAGGTTTTCTTTTCCTCTCAAGGTTCGTGCATTTTCTATCCAGGGAATTACTTGGTTTTTTTACAGGGATTATATTCCTTGCGGTGAGTTTTGGGATCCTGAAGATTGTGAACAACTGGCTTGGGAAGAAAAAGATTTTTCTTCCAGAAATAATTGGTATTTGTTCAGAGAACTCAACCACGGTGTAGAGTGGTTTCAAAAGTAAATTCGTTGGACCAAAATAAAAAAATTCCTATTGTTTTTTCACTCTACTATGATATCGTCATGGGTGGCGTCGAGGAGCTTCATCCTTTTGACTCAAAAAAATACGGGAAGGTATTCGGGTACATTTCAGAGTCTCTTGGGATCGATGAAAAGCAAACGTTTTCTCCTGAAAGCGCTACAGAGGATGATTTATTGATGGTGCATTCGAAGGATTATCTTGTTTCACTCAGGAATTCAGAGAACATTGCAAAGATTGCTGAATTTGAAATGCTTGCATCAATTCCAAACGACATACTGCAGGAAAAACTAATTAAATCAGTGAAGTATGCAACGGGTGGAACAATACTCGGATGCAAACTTGCTTTGAAGTACGGCTGGGCAATGAATCTCTCCGGTGGATACCATCATGCGAAAGCAAATGAAGGCGGAGGTTTCTGCTTCTTCGCTGATATTCCCATAGGAGTGTTCCGCACATTTGAAAAAAATCCTGATCTATCAGTGCTTATCGTTGATCTTGATGCCCACCAGGGCAATGGCTATGCATCAATTTTCAAGGATGATCCTCGGGTGAGTATTTTCGATGTTTATAACCAGGATATTTATCCCCACGATGAAGCAGCAAAACGGTATATCAGGTTCCATTATCCTGTTTCATCCGGCATCGGAGATGATGAGTATACAACTTTGATAGCGTCTTCCATTCCGGAAGCTCTGAAAAGCGCAAAACCGGGGCTTATTATCTATATTGCCGGAGCTGATATTTTCGAAGATGATACGCTTGGGGGCATGTGCATTTCAGCGAATGGTATACAGAAGCGTGATGAAATTGTCTTCAGTAATGCAGTCGCGTATGGTATCCCTGTGCTGATGGTTTCAGGTGGAGGATACGCGAAGGAAACTGCGACTATTACCGGTACATCGATTGTTCACATTTTGAAAAATGTCGTTGGATCTCTGTAACGGAGAGTGAACACATTGGAGAATTTGTGTCCGAAGTAACAATCTGAGCGGGGAGAGCGGTATTTGAGCACCATGCTCTTCAAGTCGATATGTGCAAAATGCTCCCGTAGCCGGTGAATGTTGGGGAATTAGGTTGGATTTCCTTGATTGAAACGATGCCGTTTTGCAAGGAGAATAATGTCC
>SOKD01000185.1 GCA_004376305.1 Candidatus Cloacimonadota bacterium
AATCCGGAGCTCTTGAAGAAGAGTCTCGGGTTAAACAGCGTCGATATTGCAAGGAGCGTGGAAAAATTCTTTTCCCGCAAATAAAACACGGAGAAATACTGTTATGAGCGAGCACGATACAGAAAATCTTCCCATTGAACGAGCATGCACTCCAAAACAAATCGTAAAACAACTCGATAAATATATAATAGGCCAGAACAAAGCAAAAAGGGCTGTTGCTATCGCATTGAGAAATCGATACCGAAGACAGATGGTGGAGAAAACGCTGCGAGAAGAAATTATGCCAAACAACATCATAATGATAGGACCAACAGGTGTTGGCAAAACAGAGATAGCAAGAAGGCTTGCCCGTTTCTCAGAAGCACCTTTTATCAAAGTTGAAGCATCAAAGTTTACCGAGGTGGGATACGTTGGCAGGGACGTTGAGTCCATGGTAAGAGACCTTACCAGTTTCTCGGTCAATATGGTAAAATCGAAGAAATCAGAGGAGGTCAAAGAAAAGGCAAAACAGAGAGCAGAAGAAAGGCTTCTTGACCTTCTTCTTCCTCCAACACCAAAAACAGGAGGCCTTGAGCAAGACCAAAATAAGACACGAGAAAAATTTCGTGAGTTGCTTCATGATGGCGTTCTTAAAAAACGACTGGTTGAAATTCACACAGAAGAGCCAGCAACAGGATTCACCGCAGTCATTCCTCCCTTAGGTATGGAAGAAATGGACATTAACTTCAGAGAAATGATTGAAAATATCCTTCCAAAGAAAAAGAGAACCAAAAAAGTAACTGTGGAAGAAGCAAAAAAGATTCTTGAGCTCGAAGAAGTGCAGAAATTGATCGATATGGATGCAATCATCAACGAAGCAAAACTCAGGGTTGAGAATTCAGGTATCATATTCATCGATGAAATTGATAAGATTGCGGGAAAAGGCTACAAGGGTGGTCCAGATGTCTCGCGAAGCGGTGTTCAAAGAGATCTCCTCCCCATTATAGAAGGCTCTGCCGTAATGACAAAATATGGATTTGTAAAGACACAACACATTCTTTTCATTGCAGCAGGAGCATTCCATATGACCAAACCATCAGATCTCATCCCCGAGCTTCAAGGAAGATTTCCGATACGAGTGGAACTGCATAGCCTTACTGAGGATGATTTCAA
Source organism: Candidatus Cloacimonadota bacterium (assembly GCA_004376305.1). Classification (GTDB taxonomy): domain Bacteria; phylum Hydrothermota; class E44-bin80; order E44-bin80; family E44-bin80; genus SOKD01. The sequence goes on from SOKD01000185.1 coordinate 1,153, forward strand.
GCGGATTCTTGTGGAACCTGAGAATGCACTCATCAAACAGTATACGGCATTACTCAATACGGAAAATGAAAAAATTTCGTTCACGCCTGATGCCATTGCACAAATAGCCCATTATGCTGCAACAGTCAATGAAAAGGCAGAAAATATCGGGGCTCGAAGATTACATACTATCCTGTCAGCGCTTCTTGAAGATTACCTCTTTGATATTCCGGACATTCACTTCGGGAATATTATCATAACAAAAGAAATCGTTGACAAAAAACTAAAAGACCTTGTAGAAGACGATGACCTCTCAAAGTACATCCTCTAATACATCTGATTTCGTCATTAATTATTTAACCGTGTTCTGGTAGTCTGATATTCTTGCACTCTACCCCAGAACTTTCTTATATATGTAGTCTATATTCTTAAGATAATATTCCATATCAAAACAGGATTCGAGTTCTTTTTTGGTGAGCATTTCCGTTACCCTCTTATCATGCAGGAGAAGCATGAAGAACGTCCCCTCATTCTTCCATACCTTCTTGGCATTGGATTGTACAATTTTGTATGCGTCCTCTCTCGATAGTCCCTTTTTAATCAGCTTTAGAAGAACGCGCTGGGAAAATATAAGTCCCTGAGTAATGTTAATATTTTTCTTCATCCGTTTTTTTTTCCACATTGAGATTATTCAGGATAAAGAGCAACTTCTCAAAACTGTAATCAA
>SOKD01000281.1 GCA_004376305.1 Candidatus Cloacimonadota bacterium
TTCCATACTGAGGGTACTGATAGTGTCACCGATAAAATCCATTGCTTTATACGTGGCACCATCAGATCCAATCATTCCGATGATAAATAGGATAATATCCTTTGAATAGACACCCTTTGAGAGTTTTCCATTGATGATAAACTTAAAGGTGTTCGGAACCCGCAGCCAGACTTTACCAAGTGCAAAAGCAAGAGCTATGTCTGTCGAGCCCATTCCCGTTGCAAAAGCACCGAGAGCACCTGCTGTGCACGTGTGTGAATCCGCACCGACAACCATGTTGCCGGGATTGGCATACGATTCTACGAGTCTCTGATGGCACACTCCTTCACCGACTTCTGAGAGTACTGCGCCAGTTTTCTTGGCAAATTTCCTCAGGATGATATGCGCATTGGATAGTTCTTTTCGAGGGCTTGGCGAGGCATGGTCGAGGAAGAGGATAGTTTTTTCAGGATTAATAACGTGTTCCATATTCATCTTTTGTAATTCCTGAACCGAAAGTGGACCGGTTCCGTCCTGAACCATTGCAACGTCAACTTTTGCAACGACGATATCGCCAGGTCTTACGTCTTTTCCGCAATGCTCTCCGATAATTTTCTCAGCGATTGTCTTGCCCATTTTCCTCTCCTCCGTGATCTAAAGCATATTTGTTAAATTTTTCACAAATCCTAAAATAGCAAAAAATATTCACATTGTCAATAAAAAAAGTAGGAGATTTATCTTAAAAATCACATTATTTTCTGTAGAGTCTTTTCAACCTTTTTGAGTCATTCTCGGGCTCCGATTTCTTTTACATTTGTTACGCATTTCTCTATTAGTGAAATTCCTTCCTTAAACCTTCCTGAAGTTACGAATACCTTTATTTTTTTTCTGCCAATGGATACATGAATGAATTTTTGCAGATTTCCTTTATTCAAGAAAATCCTTTTTAGATCCTGAAGGTTTTCTTGTTGTGGGGAGAGTTGTAGATATGGTTCAAACAGCGCATTCTGAAGTCTGATCCACTTTTCTTGCAGTGTTTTTGGGCAGGAAAAAAGGGAGATTGCACAATATTTGTGCAATCTCCATGCTTTTTTACCAGGTATTCTCAACTAAGTATCATAATTTGTTAACTTAGTAAGTAAAACCGCATCTGGCACGGTTCTTGCTCTTCTTATAAACGGAAGAAAGGAGGCATGAAGAATGAAAAGAATAAGTTTGGGAATAACCATGATACTGATATTTTTCTTAGTTTCGTGTTGCACGGTTACAGAACCGGATTCAGAGCCACCTGCAGTTCCAAGAGGTGTTATGAGCATAACAGGAGATGAGACGGTTTATATTCAATGGTATCCAAACCAGGAGTTAGACCTCGCCGGATATAATGTATATCGAGGATACTCACCTATTGGATATTATGATCTTATAGAGACGGTTTACACAGCATATTTTGTGGACTATTATGTTACTAATGGTGTTACGTACTATTATGCAGTAACCGCTTTTGATGATGCAGGGAATGAGAGTGACCTCTCATCTGACCTTGTGTATGATACTCCAAGACCAGAAGGAACAGACATGCTCATAAATTACCTAACAGATCCGTACTATGCCGGTTTTGATTTCTCCACAGAATCAGTGCTTCATTACAACAATAGTCATACAGACATCTACTATGAATGCGATACCCTGTATGATATCCATTACATGAACTGTGCTGATGGAACGGATATTCAGGATTTTGGATATGTTGATACTATCGATGATATCAATTATGCGCCAGAGGAGGGTTGGTCAAATCTTGGCTGGGTTGAATTGATATTAGGGCATGGGTACATTATCTGGACTCATAATGACCATTACGCGAAGCTCAGAATAATTGAGCTTGGTAATGGATGGTGCAAATTTGATTGGGCGTATCAGGTTGATGAGGGGAATAGGGAACTGGCACCACCAGGAACACGAAAAGAAACTTCAAAAATTCAATAATAAAGGGAGGTAATAATGAAACGGAAGGTTCTCTTACTGGTTTTACTTATAATTGTAATTCTCTCCTTTGCTTTCGAGCATGCTGAAGCGCGTCCCCCATGGGTGAGACCGCCATGGCGATTTGGCGCTTATTGGGTTAATTACTACCCGTATTATCCAGCGTACTATTCCAATTGTTGGTATCCCGCTTATTGCTATGATCCATGGTGGTATGACTGCTGGTACGATTGCTGGGATCCGTACTACTATTGCAGTTATCCACCGGGGTGGTATGTCAGTTTCTGGATGGGGTGGGGATTCTACTCATACTACTGTTATCAACCGTACAACTACTACTATACATGGAGGTATTATTACCCGCCACCGTACTACTATGGTAATTACTATGTCTGGCATGATTACTATTACCGTGATTATTACTGGGATGGATACGGAAGGTGGAGAGACCATTACAATGATTATGGTAAGCCATACAGAACAAACCACAATGGGGGAGAGAGGGAGTATGCTTACCATGAAATGAATGGAGGGAGAAAACCTCCACGCGATTATGAAAATGGTAAAGATCTTTCAGACAGAGGAAGAACGATTCATGAGGACAAAGGCTTTGAGCTTGCAAAAGTAGATCCATTAGAGAGTATGAGAAAATCTAAAAGACCACAGGAGAGGGAAAAAATCTCCTCCGTTTTTCGGAAGCAGCCGATTGAAATAAGTCCTTCTAAAGGAAACAAGAAGGTAATCCGCTACGAAACAGTTGAGCAAGCACATGACGATATTTTTGGTGTTGTTGAAAGAAGGGAAAGCGGAGAGAAAAAGAGCAAAGAGGAAGAGCAATCATACAGCAAGAAGGGGACCGAGAAGAGAAAGGCATTTGAAATCAGGAAGCGCGATGAAAAGAAATCAGACAAAAAAGAGAGTGAATCCAAAAAGAAGTCTTCCTCAACCAAGAAGTCATTCAGTTCCGGATCTCGATTCTCTTCATCATCGAAAGGGACCACATCTTCAAGGCATCAAAACAAAAGGAGTCCTTCCGGTAGCAAAAAGGGAGGGAGAAGGAAATGAAGCGAAAAGTATGTTTCATGCTACTCAGCATGCTATTTGCATTCTCCACATTTGTCCTGGCACAGGAGAAGGATCGTTTCGAGATTGATGTATCAATTGATAAGGGCGATGATGCAACGTACTATGATGATGAATCCATATTTATCTCGTTCAGAACAAATGATGACGCATACGTTATAATCTACAATATTGATACACAAGGGAACATTAACCTTATCTATCCAGAATCAAATGAGAAAAATTCAATGGTAGCTGCTTACAAAATGATCCAGATCCCCGAGGATGATGATGATTTCAGTTACCGTGTTACATCAGGACCTTCAGGAGAAGAATTTATCTGTGCTGTTGCTTCAACAGAACGAATGCGGATTCCCGTTATGTTCAAGGAAAATACTCGAGTTCAGGTGGAAGGGGATCCCGTGTCGGTAATTAAGGATATTACAGAGGAGATCCTTAGCGATACTCGTGGAGAGTATTCAACAGATGTCTGTCACTTTTATGTTGTTGACCATGAAGAGGAATTTCCGCCATTTCCTCCTTTCCCGCATTTCCCTGTAGGTTGCGTAATAAAGGTAGTATCAAAGCCAATAGGAGCAAAGGTATTCATTGATGGAAGGTATTTTGGGAAAACTCCAGCTATCATAGGAGGTATTCCTCCGGGTTTACATCGTGTTGTGGTAAGGAAGAAATATTATTACCAATTCGATGAAGAAGTATTTCTTGATGAGGGTGAACGTGAGTATTTGCGCGTTCACTTGGAATGGAAACTCAGGCAAAGGAAAGCAAGAACAGTGAAAGAGAGAAATGCGGTTTTAAGAAAAGTTCAGATTCAACTGTTGAGTTTGTCTGAAGCAAAGAAACTCTGTAGTCCTTCAGTATCGAGCCCCGTTATTTCTCAAGATATCTTAATGCCGCATTCAGCATGTCATACTTTTCTTGCATATCGCTCTTTGGAGAAGGTGTTTGTATTGGGTTTTGTATATGGGGATGGATTTAACGATCAGGAGAAATTACTTGACACAACTAAGTAATTTTGATACAGTTGATTAAGGAGTTACTGATGAAAATACCCGTAATATTGGTTTTTGTTTTATTTCTGATAATTCCGGCATCTGTCTATCCTATCCAGAAGGAGGACAAGAAGATGGGCGCCGAAGCGGTGAAGGAAGAAAACATAGATGATAAGGATTTTTTTGGTTATGAAGATAAAGACGGTGACGGTAAGAACGATTTGTTTAGAGACGAGGAAGGTGACGGTATAAACGATGTTACTGGTGAGGAATATGATTTTCCCTTCCTCTTTGTTGATGAGGAAGGTGATGGGAAAAACGATTTATTCCAGGATGCAAATGGAGATGGTATCAATGATCTAGATACTACTTTTATTGACGAGAACGAAGATGGTATCAATGACAATGTTATCGATTTTGATAATGATGGTTATAATGATATAACAGCAATAGTATGCAAAAAACCAGACAAGGCATTATCAAGTGTCAATTCAACAGATGTTTTTATTGATGCAAACAATGATGGAATCAATGATTTACAACAGGGAGACAAAGGCAGCAAGAAAAAAGTGCTTTCTTCTGATATTCAGAATGATTACTTCATAGATAAGAATGGGGATGGAGTATCCGATAACTGGGAGAAGAAGAAAACAATTAAGATAATCGAGCCGAGAAAAAAGACAAAAAAATCAACATTGAGAAAGCGTAGCTCGGTGAAGAAATCGGAAGCAAAGAAGGAAGATGACAAATCCAAGAAGAGCGAATCGAAACGATCTAAGAAGAGCAAAACGAAAAAGGGCGATACGAAAAAAGCAGAGTCCAAAAAGGAAGACAATAAAGAGAAGTCGAATTCAAGCAAAAGCAAAAAGAGTAAATAAATTTCCACATACGATCCAGTCTTAAATAGTCAAGTTCTGTAAATTTGGCACTTAGCATGAGAAGTTTACACACAAAAGCACCATTGTTTAGTGTAATTATTTTGTTGCTCCCGCTTGTTCTCATTGCAAAAAGTATCCTCATCCCGATGGATATGATTCAAACCGACCATCTCAGGGCATATGGTATTGCTTATGGTGTGCTTGAACATGGTGTTGATGTTGAATGGTTGCTGAATTATAAAGGTGGTGCATTTCTCTTTAATGATTTCAAGGAAGCACGAGATCTTTGTCTTCTACGAGGTGTCAGGTTTGAAGTGTTGTCATCTTCCGATGTCGTAACAGTTTACGAAACGATCGAGGCGAATAATATGGAGAAGATCATTCTTGAGAAGCCTCCGAAGATAGCAGTCTATACACCATCCAACAAGGAACCATGGGATGATGCAGTAACGCTTGCTCTTGTCTATGCGAAAATACCGTATGAAAAAGTGTGGGATGAAGAGGTTTTGCACGGGGAATTGTCAAAGTACGATTGGCTTCATTTGCACCATGAGGATTTTACAGGACAGTACGGTAAATTCTACGGCTCCTTCAGAAATGCCGATTGGTACAGGGAAGAGGTGAACATCAATACCAGAATAGCTGAAAAACTTGGTTTCCAGAAGGTATGGTATCTTAAACATGCTGTTGCACGAGCTATCAAGCACTACATTGCAAAAGGAGGATTTATTTTTTCGATGTGTTCGGCACCGATTACCCTTGACATTGCGCTTGCTGCAGAAGGTGTTGATATTGTAGATGCAGCTCTGGATGGAGATCCTGTCGAGCAACTTTATAGTAGTAAACTTAATTTTTCGAACACACTTGCATTTGAAAATTTTAATCTCATTACCAACCCCATGACATATGAGCATTCCGATGTTGATGTAACAAATGAGGCTCAGCAGAGAGGGCAGAGTACATACTTCTCGCTTTTCGAGTTTTCAGCGAAATACGACCCCGTACCAAGTATGCTTACACAGAATCATACTGCTCTGGTTAAGGAGTTCCTCGGGCAGGATTGTGGATTCAGAAGGGAAAAAGTGAAGAAGTCAGTGGTAATATTGGGTTACGTATCAGGTACCGAGGAAATAAAGTATCTTCACGGTAACTACGGGGAGGGTACGTTCACGTTTTTAGGAGGTCATGATCCGGAGGATTACGCTCACTATGTTGGTGAACCGCCAACAAGGCTTGAGCAGCACAAAAGCTCTCCCGGTTACAGGCTTATACTCAACAATGTGCTCTTTCCAGCGGCTAAGAAGAAGAAGCTTAAAACATAGCTATTAATGCGGCAAGGATCGATAATATTCCAATTGGCAATTCAAAAGCAGTCATGATTGTCGAAACTCTCTCTATGGAAATTTCAGCCTTTGGAACTAAATTAAGAAGGCTGAATACCAGTGCAGTCCCAGCCACAAGAGCCATGATGGCTCCAAAAACATAACGTCCCCCCATATCAAATGAGGAGAGTCCAACAAGAAAAATAACAATTCCTATTGGGATTTTTATTGCGGACAGATACTTTATACCATCTTCAAGTTGTGGAATTTTTGAAAAGATGCCCATAATGAGTATGAGACCACCGAGAAGCAACCATTCCATTTTTCCTCCTTAATTCTCAATTATGTTATTCATCGACAAACTATATACTCTTTTTTACTTTATGTAGCACACATTTTCTTGCATGTCAATCTTTTTCCTAACCAA
>SOKD01000307.1 GCA_004376305.1 Candidatus Cloacimonadota bacterium
AGCGCTGAATTTCGAGCGTTAATTTCCCAGTGGAAAGAACTAACTTTCTTTTCATTTTTCTTCAACCACTTATCAATTGGTTCAAAATCTCCAATAAGCACCCAGAATCTCCCATTTCCAAAAAACTGAAATTTTGAACCAGAAAAATCCTTCTCTTTCAAATCCCCTCTCAGAAAAAGTTTTGCAGGTGTTTTTTTCTTACTTGTTCCGATGAGATGAGCGATTTGTTTATAATTCAAAATTCCCTCCAATTAATTTCTTACATTTTTTCAACAATCACGCTGGCTACAAAAGCAGGTCCTGCATACTATACAGTCCTGGTTTTTGCTGTACAATCCATCGGGCAGCTGAAAGAGCGCCCAGTGCAAAAATCCTTCTTGAATGGGCTCGGTGAGTAATCTCGATGGATTCATTATCGCCATGAAAGAAGATTGTATGTGTTCCCACAACCGTTCCACCACGAAGAGAGTGCATACCGATATCATCGTGCTTTCTTTGTAAATTGCTTCCTTCCCGACCATATATAAACGATGTTTTGCCACTTCTATTTGAAATTATTTTTGCAAGTGTCTTCGCTGTCCCGCTCGGACTATCTTTCTTCATCCTGTGATGGGTTTCAACAACTTCTATGTCGAACTTCTTATAGAACATATCCGGTAATCCCTCAAGAATACGAATCAATGTATTTATTCCTACGGACATATTTGAAGCCTTTAGAACAGGGATTTCTCTTGATGCTTTTACGATCGCAGACTCTTCATCTTCTGAGAAATCAGTTGTCCCTGTGACAAATGGTTTCTTGTTCTCAACTGAAAATTGAAGAATATCAATCGCACCTTGTGGTGAGGAAAAATCAACGATAACATCGAACCCCTTTGGCAATTTCTCTACATCAATCTCTACTGTTTGTGCCCTTTCTCCTTTCTCAATATCAAAACCTGCAATAATGGAAATATCCTCAAACTCTTCTGAAAGTCTAACAATCTCTTTCCCCATCTTCCCTGATATACCGGAAACAATCACCTTTATCATCGAACCACCTTCCTCCCAATCCGCTTAATCTCCTTCTTTATTGTCTCAAGCGATTTTGCATCAGGTTGAACCAGCGGTAACCTGAAAGGTCCAACCTCAAATCCCATAAGCCAGAGTGCTGTTTTGACTGGAATAGGATTCGTTTCTATAAACAATGCATCTGTCAGCGGCAGAAGTTTATAATGCAAATCCATTGCTTTTTTGCCGTTTCCATCAAGATAGACATCAACCATCTCTTTTACCAGTTCCGGCACAACATTTGCCGTTACCGAAATCACGCCTCTTCCTCCAATAGACAGCATAGGAACCGTAAGAGCATCTTCACCTGAAAGGATAATGAAATCCTTCTTGGCTTTTTTCTTGATCTCAAAACATTGTCTGAGTGAACCACTTGCTTCCTTTATGCCAACAATATTATTGATAATTGAAAGTTCAGCAACAACTTCAGGCGAAATGCTTACGCCGGTCCTTCCTGGAACATTATAGATAATTATCGGAAGATTGACACTGTCAGCAACAACCTTAAAGTGATCGTACAACCCCTTCTGAGTAGGTTTATTATAGTAAGGTGTAATAACGAGAGCAGCATCAACACCAATTTCTTCAGCTCGTTTTGTCAATTCGATTGTTTCTTGAGTACAGTAGTTACCGGTGCCTGCAATTATTGGAATTTCCGACTTCTTCTTCCCATACTTGAATAATTCAAGTTTCTCCTCAAAACTGAGCGTAGGAGATTCACCGGTAGTGCCTGATAACAGTATACCATCTGTTTTGTGCACATTATGATACTCAAACAGCTTTGTC
>SOKD01000033.1 GCA_004376305.1 Candidatus Cloacimonadota bacterium
TGCTTCACAAAGAGAAAAAGCTTTATCTCTTTTTTTTAAATTCCTGTAAAAGTTCTCCATTAAAAGCACCGTCGAAGCATCACTTACGTACCACAACGATGCAATAACTGATGGCGTTCCCGCAAAGATTAAGGCGCGGGTCAATCCAACAAGGTCATCGCCAGAAGAGAATTCCTTTCCCGCAATATAACTCCCAATCTCACCTGTTTCACAAGCACTGAGTGTAACAAGATAAGACGAAAGGTCAAGCCCAAATATTTCTCTGACTGTAAGACTTCCGTCATTCTTTTCTGTTAATGTTAAAAGTATTCTTGATTGGAGAGGTTGTTCTCTGTTCAGTTCTCCATGTGTAGCAAGATGGATTATATCATATTGACCAACAACTTCCTTCAGTTTATCCTCTGTTGCTTCCCGGTCTACATATGTTGTAACTCCGGGAAGCAGTTTTTTCTTCACGAGGATTTCCTTTTCTATTATTGTTCCCGCCAGGTCGCTCCATCCACTGTGGTCAGAAAAATCAGATTTTGCAAAAATAACCGATTTCTTCTTCTTTCCTGTATTCTTTTCATGTGCAATAGCAAATAGGGAGCCTGATGGAGCATAAAAAATGTTATGCGTCTCCACAAAATAGGTCATCGAATCTTCTGAAACAATCAAGGCAGTAAAGGGAAGGTGATGCAGTATTCCATGCGGTATAATACAAACCCGGTCTTTATCTTTCAATTCATCCTCCACAACCATTACCAGTTGACGGTACAGGTCACATCCAATCGAGGTAGCGGTCTCAAAATCAAGAATACTGGACCTGAACATTTCCACTTTATGATACAATTCATGGGGTGAAATTGATAGTTTCTGAGCGCTCATATTCTTGTGGTCTATAGCAAAAAGGTAGATACCCTTGTGACAGAGGAAATATTCCAGAACAATGGTTTCTTTGTCAATCTTTCCTTGAAATGTTTTGAGGTCCAAAGGCTCCACTATTCTCAAGGAATGGTATTCCGGATATTTGTCCCGTAATTCGTTCAAAACATCTTTATATGCGATAAATACCTCTCTCCTCTCTTCCTCATCATCAAGAAACTCCAATTTTCGGGAAAGTTCTTTCTCTGAATTAACAAGCTTTTGTATCTCCGACGGGAGTTTTTTTATTGCAATCGCTTTCCCTCCGATAAGATCAAGCAGCGCCCGCGCTTTTGCCCGTTCAACATAATGAAATGCCTCTTCAATCTTGCCTTTCTTAAGTAAAAGAGCAATCAATTCCTCATATATTCGTATTTTATCTTCAATGAAAGAAGATTTAAACTCCTGTGTTACCAGCCCTCCGCGGATATCTTCAATAATATCAATTGCTATTTTCAACATCTTGATGGCTTCATTGTCCTGTTCTTTATCTCTGTATGCAATCCCAAGGGATGCAAAGGAGGTTGCCCTCAATACGGGGAGCTTGTGTTTCTCTATTAAACCAATTGATACCTGATAATAGTAAATGGCTTTATCATAATCCTGTTGGATCATATACACATTTCCAATGTTACTATTCGCATGTGCCTGTCCAATAGTGTTATTCATTTCTTTATGAAGCGATAGCGCTTCATTAAAAAAAGTAAGGGCTTTATCCACATTTCCCGTTCTTTGAAAAACAAGCCCTTTATTGTTTACAGCATTTGCTTCCTCTTTCTTTTCCCCTGTCTTTCTGAAAATGACCAAACTTTTTTCGTAATAATCCAGAGCAGAATCTCCATACATTTTATTTTGCATACTCAATTCAAAATAGGTATTGGCAATATTTTCAAGCGCAATGGCTATGCCAACGGAATCATTTCTCAGTTCATACAATCCTTTTACTTCTTTCAAGTACTCAAGAGCTTTTTCGTGTTTACCGATCTCCTGATACACAAGAGCGATGCTATTGATCGTTTCTGCTTCTCCCCTGATCTCACCTTCTTCCCGTATTTCTCTCAATATTTTCAATGCTTGCTCAAGGAGCGCCAGAGCTTCTGCGTACCGTCCCTGTTTTCGTTTCACAGCACCAAGTTCCCTCAAATTATCGGCAATTGCTTTTTTATTCCCTGCTGTTTCGAAAATTTTCATCGATCGCCCGTAATAGATTTGCGCACTGTCAAATTCGAGAATTCTATGGTGGATATTTCCTGTATTGTGAAGAGCATCTGCTTCACCCCTGGCATATCCAATTTCATGTGCCATCTCATATGATATTCTGTAGTAATACAACGCAGAATCCAAATCAACCTGAACTTCAAAGAGATGACCAATATTTCCCAACAGTGCAACCTTATCCTCTCTGTCTTCAATTCCATTAAGATGCGATTTTTCCAATAGATCCACCGAATTCCTGTAGTATTTCATTGCTTCTCTGTACGCCCTTTTTTCTTCGGATATAATCCCAAGGTTGTTATAAATCTTCACCTCCCCTCTCCTGTCACCATCATTCTGGAATATTACAAGAGCATCCCTGTAATACTGCTCAGCCTTTTCTAAATTGAAGAATGTATAGGCAATATTCCCCAATCCCTTCAAAGCATAAGCTGCAAGATCCATCCGATCCAGCTTTCTTGCATCTGAAAGCGCTTTCTGGAAGAGAATACAAGATTGCTGAAATTGCTCTATTTCAAAGAGCGAGTCAGCATTGAAAAGGTTTTTTTCTAAATCAGCAATGGTTATTTCATGGCTGGCGGAAACACCCGTTTTGAGAAAAATGCACAGAACAATGCATGGTAGCTGGAAAAGCATCAGTTGCCTTTTTTGAGTTCCTTGTACACAGTAAGTTCGGAATTGCTTTCTTTATTAAGCCCAAAATCCTTATAAACCACGCTGAGTGATCTGTGAAATTCAGGAATCTCCGGAGCAAGAGATATTAATTCCTTGTATTTTTTAATCGCAAGAAAGAGAAGCCTGTTCTCTTTGTATAATTCAGCGAGCAACAAGCGTGATGATATTTCATCAGGAGCTGCCATTTCTATTGCTCTTTTGTCTTTCTCAAGTATTTCCATCTGTTTTTCAGATAATACCTTGAACCGCACCGTTCTTGAGGTAAAAGAAATACCCTCTTTTTTGCCATCTATTTTCATAATGTACGTTTTCCCCTGCTCAAGAGCCTGCCAGTCTGAAGGATAGGAAAAAACGGTATCACTAATTATTGCAGTTCCAATCACTTTACCCATTCGCTGTATTTTTAGTTCATATTCCTCTACTGTGTCAACAGATGTCCAGATGAATTCCGGTTTCTCCTCTATGATGCTGGAATTTCCCGGATGGAGTATAAACACTCCTGTTGTATCGATTGCCCTCACACTTTTTCTTCCCTCGAGTCTTTCCGAAGCAGCCTTGAATACAAAAAGCGGCTCGAAATCCTCCGAACCACCATCGGTTTCTGTATCCACAATCTCTCCGGTCTCACGACCACCTCTCACCGATTCAATAATAAAAGAAGTCTCAGAACCAAGTGATCTAAATTTTCCGGATGTATACAGGATAACTATCTTACCGTCACTTCCTACTTCGATCTTATCTTCACTATACAATTCAATCAGCGCATCAAGACCTATTCTCTCACCATTCCTTTCTATCCTAACCGTTCCGGCAAATGAGGTTACAATTGCCACTGCCACCTCATCTTCCCCGGACAAAATGAGATTGGGCACAAAAAGAAAAATGAGACCGGAAAGAAAAAAAAACTTTTTTCTTACAAGCATACTATGCACCCCTGTATCACAAAACCTTACATCTGTCAATATCTTTTCAGTATTTGAAAACCATATTCTTGGTGAAATTTACCTCCAGCTCCCGATAAGCAAAAAGGGCGCCCAGAAAAACGGATGGGAAAACTTGTCGCTCTTAAGTAAAGCAAGTTGCGCCCTTCTCAGCGCTTCCAGTTTATCCTTTTTTTCACGTTTCAATACATGATAAAATTTAACGGCAAGTTTGCTCGTTGACACATCATTTACCTCCCAGAGTGTTGCAATAAGCGTTGGCGGACCAGCCATGGCAAATGCTTCCGCAAGAGAAATCAGCTCTGAACCAGTACCCCTCCCTTCCTCAGTCGCTGTTTGACAAGCTGATAGAAAAACCAGAGTGGTTTTATTTCTCAATGCAGTGTATCCTGCAACCTCAAGGAGTGTCAAACGCTGCTCATCCTCAGTATCTCCGGCAAACAAAAGATATGATTCAAGAGGATTACTCTGCATATTACCATGTGTTGCCAGATGAATAACATCATAATCCTTAGCAGATTCAAGGAATTTATCTTTTGTAGCTTCATCGAGTGTCCAGATAATTGCGTCTTTTTTGAATATCTGATCCCGCAATATCTCTACCTCTTCCGATGCTGAAGGCAAACTCCCATCCGGGTTTCCCATTGCAATTAATTTCTTTATCTCCTTGCGCTTATAGTTGAGCACATCAGCAAATGTCGCCGAGGTTGTATACGATATGCGCTTCCATTCTATGAGATATTCTACCTTGCCATCTTGTTCATGCACCAGCGCATGGAATGGCAAATAGTATAATGCACCGAAGGGAACAATGACTATATTCTCAAAACGACTGATCTCCTCTTCTACCGGTTTTATCAGATACTCATACAGTTTCATCGCAGGTTCATTGAGTTCTTCCGTGATATTCGAATGTGGATCCTTCACAATGCCTATGTAATAATCTATGAGTCCTGTTATTTCCGCTTCAGTGACATCAACCGATTTTGCAATAAAGTACTGTTTACCGATACAGAAAATATAAATTTTATCTGAAGAAATAAAGTATTCAAGTAGTACAGTGTTCTCGGGAATGATATGTTGCACATCCCCCAGCGTTGTTGGCTTTATGGTAAGTGCGTCAAACATCTGTCGATTCTGAAACTTCAACTTCATCATCCATTGATTAAACTCACCTTCAGTACTGGCAAGTGTACTGCTTAAATTATCAATTTTCGTTTTGTCCTGTTTTTCTTTTGGTTTTTTCTTTTCTTCAACAAGCTCTTTCTCAAGCGCTTCCCGCTTCTTTTCGATCTTGTCTACCTCCTCAAGCGTCACATTTAATTCTCTGTTATCCGTTTTCGGTTTTATATCACCAAATGCATCCTTGACAATCTTTGATTTACTCTCCTCAATGTACTTTATAGCTTCATCCGGTTTACCCGTCCGTATGAGAAGGTCAATGAGCCTCTTGTAGACTTCAGTTTGTCTTTGAATGTCTCCAAATTGCTTCTTCATTTCTTCACTCTTTATCTTTTTCTTTATTCCTGTCAGAGTTACTGCTGCCATTTTGTAGTATTTCACCGCATTTTGTAAATCCGTTTTTCCTTCAAAGGCTTTCCCTGCATTGAATTCATACATCCACTGTGAATTTCTCTCTCCAAATGATTTTGCAATTTCAATTGCCTCAAGATGACTCTCAAGCGCCATATCGTACATTTCGAGCGCCTGATATGTTTCACCGATTTCATTAAGTCCCTGCATCTCAGTATACCTCGAATGCACACCTCTCACGATCCTGAGCCCCTCCTTCTGGTACTCAAGTGCTTCTTCGCATCTACCCTGCCGGGAGTAGGTTACACCAATATTTGATGTTGACACACCAGGACCCAAATCATACCCTATCAATTTTGACAGATCCCGGGATACAGAAAAGTATTCGCGCGCTTGATCGTAATCGCTGAACAAATCAAGATAAACAAGGCCAAGGCTATTCAGTGCATTCGCTCTGGTTTCCTTACTTCCAAGAGCAGTTGCAGTTTCCAGGTAGTACTTCAAATACTGAATCGCATTGAGCGAATCACCAAGGTCAGTGTAAATCGAGCCAATGGCTCCGTATGCACGCAGTTCGTTCCATCTATCATTATAATTCCTTGCCACTGCAAGTGATTTTAATTGATACTCAAGAGCCTGTGAATAGTCACCATCGCCAATGTAAGCCCAACCAAGACTGTTGAGAGATGAACTTTCACCCGGGTAATACAAAGTCATTTTGTGCAGTTCGAGTGCCCTTTTGTAATTGTCCACCATTTCGTCAAATTCTCCCAGGTTCCCAACCAGAGTTCCTATATTCGATATTACGGATGCTTCATCAACATAATCAAATTCCTGATGGTAAAGTTTTTTTGCCTCTCGCTTGTACTTCAAGGCATTTTCAAAGTCCCCAAGATTCCAGTAGTAATCACCCACAGCCGATACATAATGCGACTATATGGTGATATCAAAGAGTTCATCAGCAACCTTTCACGCATTTTCATACTATGCAAGAGCTTCCTTGTGCTTAAATAATCCCGCATGACACCATCCCAGCCTTTGCAATGCTGACAATACCCCTTGTTTCCCCCCTATCTGGCGGTAAAGTTCCAGGGATTTCAACGCATATTCAATAGCCTTCTCGTATTCTGACCTGTTGTAATAGTCAGTTGAAGTATCATAGAACTTCTTCGCTTCATTCCCTTTTCGCCCAAGAGTTAGCATGTCATAGATAAGCATGGTATCAGCACCCAATTTCCGTGCAATTTCGAAGTCACTCAATGCACTGTAGTAGTACTCCCAGTAAAGATTGCTTTCGCCAGATTTCAGGTAAGCACCTGC
>SOKD01000046.1 GCA_004376305.1 Candidatus Cloacimonadota bacterium
CAACTAATTCGGCAAAGGGCACTTCTGGATCATAAATGGTAAGAGTCAGTACTGCTTCATATTCCTCATATGCATCAAAAGAATGTACAGAGTACACAGAGCAATCTATTATTGTTAGGTTTCCATTCAGTTTGAACTGGATCTCTTTTTCTTCTCCACCTATGAGCAAAACCGTATCTGCTTTACTGATATACATATCTTTAGTGACAGAGACAATGTAATCATTTGGCTGAAGAGGGGAGAACGAAAATCTCCCCTCTGAATTGGTAGTATCAATGTGTGAACCGGGAAAGAGATGCACTAAAGCACCTGGTAAAGGGTTTGAACCGAAGAGGGTAATAACCTCTCCTTTTATTGTGCCGGTTGCATCAGGATTTTCCGGATCAAGTGGGTTCTTATGAGGTGCATTGGGAATGCAACTGAACAGGAGGAAAATGATAAGAAAGTATAGGTATCTCATTCGTTTTTCTCTAAGGGTTCCGTGAGCAGGATATCCGCAATTGAGTAGAGCCAGACCAAAAGGCTTACCTGCATCATGACATATCTTGTTTTATAGGCGAAGTTATATCGGGAGTACTGGTGTTCAATATCTGATTGAGTTTCTGCATTTATGTAACTGTTTTCCGCTGACAGGTATGCGAGATGAGATAGTGCAAGAGCTGCAACGGAGACGCTAAAAGTGCCGATAAGGAATTTTCCCTTGTGCGAGTCTCCGCGGCTCATTTGTCCCCATCCGGGAAAAACCGAACTCTGCACAAGACATCGTGTGATGCCGGGTGGCTTTTTTCTTATTGTTATAATGTTTTCAGTACCTGGCTCTTTGAGCATTTTTTTTGCTTCTTTGAAAACCTCGATGATCTTTGGAGATACGAATTCAGGATTGAGTGAGAAACCTTCGTATTTCTTTATTATTAATATGAATTGCTCTTTTGCATCAGTTCTCTTGCCCAACGCAACATAGGAAAAGGCAAGGTACGTTCGGGCACTCAATTCTTCATCAAGTGTCAGCGTTGTATCCTTACTCGCAAATTCCAGTATACGTATTGATTCCTGATAGTTTCCATCATCATACAGCAGGATTGCTTTATTGATGCTGTCCTGCGTGGCTTCATCTCCAGAGAGTTTACTGGATACAAAAAGAATGAAGCAGACAAAAGCGGCGATTACTATAGATTTATAGTTTGTTTGAGAGTGTCGTTCACAGGAATTATGATAGTTTTTTTCCATAAAATAGATTCGCCTTTTTTAAGTTCCAATTCATGTTCTCCAGTAGTTAACCTGATGGGGTCTGCAATGGGCGTTATCCCCTTTTTTTCGCCATCTATGTATATTTCAGCCCACGGATTTACGTTAATCCTGAGAAATCCAAATACTTCTTGCAGTGTTACTTGAATCTTTAATGTTTCGTCTTTCGCAATGGAAATCAGCTGTGAGAATTCTTTTCGGTTTGGGTGTTTCAGTTTAATAAAATGATTGCCTGCTGTAAGTTTGATAGGGTGTGAAAGCGGAGTATTGCCATGCGAGATATCATCGATGATAATCTCAGCCCACGGTATTGCAACAGGTTTCAGGTATCCGTATAATTCGGGCAGGACTATCGGTACCGATGTGGAATCTTTTTTGGGAGTGATAGTATGTGATACTGTATCTTCAGCCTCGACAGAATTCGCTTCCGTTGCTGTATCGGGTTGCACAATCAATGAATCATTGTTGCGGGGAAAATAATGCACCCGTTGGAACGGGCTATTATGTGAATTCATGTATTTTGTACCTACCATCATGGCAAGCGAGACAAACATAACGATTAAGAGTAGGGCGCCGTAAAC
>SOKD01000322.1 GCA_004376305.1 Candidatus Cloacimonadota bacterium
CTCAATGAAAATACTCACACCGGGTGAAATGGAAAATGCGGAGAATGTCACTTTCACTCCAATATCGGCAGCCGTTCGGAATAGAGAACTTTCCTCATTTCCAGATGATTCTTCTTTGCTTGCTCCTTCTATGTTGAGCTTCGAGAACACACTCCAATCTCTGCTTTCATAAACAGCACGTGCAGAATACGCATGGGAATTTTCAGATACGGTTGTGGGATCACCATTTGCATTGCGGTACCCATTGGGCAACTGTACTATTGAGAAATCACCGAGCATTGAAAATTGAATTTGCTGCATGTCAATCTTTGAGCATACGTTGATACCTCCAGATTGCGAGCTTGCTGTATCTTGGAAGCCTATGTATTTATCAAAGCTATAAACAAGGTTCCCGGATAGGTAGTAATTCTGCTGACCAACAATTCCCTTGAGCTGGACGAAATCGTCCGTCTTGGAGTGATTCTCTGCCCAGTTCCTGCGTTGGAAGTCGGTAAATCGAAGAGAAAGAAGTCCCCTGTCATTCTTCAATCCACAATCGAGGAATACCTTATCTGACCACCAGTTCCCGGCTCCGGCATCCAGGAACAACCAGTACCGCACAATGTGCTGCGTCTCACCGGGCAATTGTCTGTGCGCAGGGAAACGGAGTTCGGGCGATAATGGTCTTGAAAGAGGAAAGAGATTTCCCTTACTCAGATAGGGATAAAAATCTTTCTTCCGACTGAATGTCATCTTCCCAAGATATGTCCCGTAAATGTAGACCTCGGGAAGTTCCAGACCTTCGTCTTTATCCTCTGAATGCAGAAAGAGCGGAAATGTAAACAAACTAAGGATTAAGAGTCTTAATCCTATCCTTCGCGCGGATAGTGAGTTTTTTATCATCATTCCTTTCTATCACTTCTTTATAAAGACTCAAGGCATCCTGTTGTTTTCCTAATTTCAGGGCAATCTCCGCAGCCTCGTAAATCGCCCTGGTGCTAAAGGGAGATTCTGGCAAATTATACTTAATTTTCAGGAAGGTTTTCAGGGCTTCCTTATTCTTTCCCTGCTTTGAAAGAGCTTTTCCCTTCTTGTAGTAAGCTTCTGCAATAACAATACTCTCTCCTGTCTTTACCGCTTTGTCGTAATAAAGTAATGCCTTGCTGTAGTTATTATCAGCAACCATGATATCACCAAGAAGCAGAAGCGCCTTTCCTTCCCATTTCCCCTTCGCCGCATCAGAAAGTCCTTGTAAAGTTTTTATTGCTTTTTCTTTATAATTCAGTTTTAAATACACGTGCCCCTTTAAATAGGCGACCTCGAAATCTTCATCTGTTTTCAGTGTTTTCCTCTTTTCAAAAAATTTTAAACTCTCGGAATACTTCCTTTCCTCATAGAGCACTTTCCCCAGGAGCAAAGCAGCCTTGGAAACCATTTTGCTATTCGGGTATTTATCTATAATCTCTCGCAGTTTCTTTTCTGTTTCCACAAGATTTTTAAGCGATTGCAGGGACTGTGCTTGATAGTAGAGTGCTGCTGGCTTCAGTTTCTTATGCTCTACCTTATCATATTCTTTCTCTGCTTTCTCAACATCACCCGAGTAATAAAACATATCTGCTTTCAGCATTGTTATCCTGTCCGATAGATACGTTCCCTGAAATCTTTTAACGTACGCGTCTGCAAACTCAGCTGCACGTTTCATATCATCCTGCCTGATGATACACTTCATAATCCCGTGAATAGGTGTTACTGCCGAAGTGTCTCCGGGAAGAACGAGTATATCAATTACCTTTTGATACTGCAAACGTGCGTTTTCAAAATCCCCAATATTAAAATAATTATCGCC
>SOKD01000395.1 GCA_004376305.1 Candidatus Cloacimonadota bacterium
GAGCTGCGGAAGGTATCCTTTGTAACAGAGAAAAGTGAAGTATACGAATACGAAAACAGAAAAGATAGTAGTCCCTCCAAGGAAAACCGGTTTTTCCTCTGGTTCGCACGCGGAAACCATACCCTCACCTTTTATCTTGAAGGAACACATGCAAAGGATGCTGTGTTATGCTTTCTCAAGGAGGAAAAAACCAGGTGAAAAAGTGCTTCCTCTTTGCAATTCTCTGTCTTTCCACATCCGCTCTCTTTTCTCAGGAATGGAGATATATCCACCCACTGGCAGGCGTGAATATCTATTCAAAACTTTCCTTTGCATACGACGATAACATCTTCAAGTATGCGGAGCAGGATATCGACAAATTTATTAATAACATTGAACCATACAGATATCCCATAGAAACCTACGATGACTTCATCACCACCATTTTATTCCATGCAAAAATCAGGCGGCACATTTTCGGCAGCAATGCAACAACCTTTAATGCAAAAATCAGGGGGAATTTGTACTACCTGAACAAAGAGAAAGATTATGGGAGTTTCTCTTTCAGCGTATGGCAAAAAACCGGCAAACGGGGACATATATTGAGTAAATATCTGTTCATTCCCCGGTACTTTGTTCGTTATTATCCTGATTTTGACATCATCACCCCATACGAATATCCATACTTCGCAGATTGTTTTTTCCAGAAACATGCATTCCTGCTCGAGGGAGGATACAAAGTAATCGGTGATGCAGAGCTTGCAATTTCACTTTCCACCGAGACTCACAACTACAATGATTCCTTCAATGAGTACGATACTCGCAAGTATTCCATCGGATTCTCCGCTCGGATTCCCTTTCGGAAGATCGTTCATACCGGTTTTTCATATAGCTTCTCAACCGCCGATGCAAAGGGAGTCGATGAGCCCGGAGAAGCAAAAGAAATGTCTGATGACAGCGACATATCGCATGATGAAGACAAAATAAAGGTATCCTGTGATATTGACCTGAGTGAAAACAATAAACCATTTTTATTTCAATCCGCTTTTGAAGTTACCAGAAGATTGTATACAACAGACAAGCCTATTCTGGTAGATCCAACCCACGCAGGACGGGAAGATATAAAAACCATTATTCGTCTTGGTTTCTCGTTTATACCTTCGAACAGATTACAATTTACTATCGGATATATCTATGAGATGAAGGATGTCTCTACACCGTATGACCTTAACGAAATTGAAGAGATAAAGAATTATTCGCAGAATCAGTATCTTACCAGTATTACCTTTTCTTATTAATGCGCTTCGAAGATGCGGGTATTAGTCCCTACACACCATCTTTAAACCTTTTTTCACAGGTATGATTGCATTCGGTTCCCCTGAAGCTCATATCCATCTCAAGCCTGCATGACATTTTTATGAGTTTGTACCCACCACCCTCAATTTGCTCATAGAGCAATCGCAATGTAGCCGGTTCATCGTATTCCGGACACATAATGTTCTTTGTTGTTTCAATCGTTTCCGCCATGGGTCCCCCTCAGCTATTTATCTATCCTCTTTATATACCATAGATATTGAAAGGTCAAGCAAAAACAGAGGGTTTCCTCAGTATTTTAGGAACCATGAATACAAATATTTCACATTAACAGGTAACTCCCTATATCTCCATACTCTGTAAGCTTTTCATACCTGCTTTAAGCGGGACAATGGAAAAAATGATGCTGACCAGAATAAAAAGCAGGACGTAAACCACAAATTCAAAAGAATGCATTGGTTCTTGTTGAAACTGCGATGAAATAAATCTTCGAGTTGGCAGTGAAATAATTGCAGTTGAAATAGCAATATAAAAAAGGCTCAGAATAGCAGTTAGGATTCCTCCACCGCCAGCTGCTATCTTGCTCGGGTTTGATTCAGTAAAATCCGGGAAAAGAGCACCAAGTCCCATTGAAATAGATACAATCGTCAGAGCATAAACTGTTGTGATACCAGCACAAATAAGGGTAAAAGGAACACTGCTTTTTAAAGAAATGTTGGAAAAGATAATTAAAAATTCTGCCAGCAACCAGTTCGGAATAAAACTGATAAGAAATTTCTCTCTCAAGAATTCCCTTCGTTTAAGAGGTGAAGTGAGGAGGATGCTTATGTTCCTTCCTTCAAGACTGATAGCAGGATAAACAAACCGCGCTGAGAGTGTAGCAACAATGTATCCAGTAAATCCAAGATTCACAAATGAAATTATTGCAAACCAGAGAGGAACCATTTCATACAGCGGTGTCCTTCTCAAACTGACTATATAGGTAGAAAGCAATATAAAAAAGATAAGTGATTGCCCCCACTGTGCAGGAAGTCTTGTAAACATCCGAATATCTTTCACGATAAGGGCTGAAATTCTGGGAGGGAATTTCAACACCCTCAGAATAATGTAGAAAACATTTGAGCATCTTCTTTTGTATCCTGAGGAGAGCGACTGGAAGGAGCAATTCCATCCTTTCCTGTAGAATCCCAGAGCAATTCCATATGCTAAAGCAACTGAAAAAATTGCAGTTGACAAGAGCAAGAGAAGATAACGCATTGATGTTTGACTGAATGGTTCAATGATAAATTTTACCAG
This sequence comes from Candidatus Cloacimonadota bacterium, assembly GCA_004376305.1. GTDB lineage: Bacteria > Hydrothermota > E44-bin80 > E44-bin80 > E44-bin80 > SOKD01. The sequence continues at coordinate 2,590 of SOKD01000395.1, forward strand.
ATGATCTGATGGCAGGAACTTATTCTCGATTCGGAGTTGCTCCACGTATGCATTTATTTCATTAATATCAGCAGTATAGGGCACCCGAAGGATAGAGGGTTTCGAAATAAAGAGAAATATGAGAAAGATTGCAAGCGCAATGAAGACCAGATATATCAGTTTTCTTCTCGTCATTCTCCCGAGCATATTCACAAGCGGCATAAGCACTATTACACCTGCAGCTGATGGTATAATGACAAAGAGCAGCAATGCAAAAAGGGAAAGCGGATAGAATCCGATGGGATACTTCTGGGACAGAGCAAATGCCCCTATCAGGGGAACAGCAGCAATGACAGTTGCCCAGGAGCAATAGAAAGTGTTTTCGAAGAACTTCGCAAGAAAAATTTTCTCAACAGGCAGCGGCAAGGACATCAAAAATTCAACCTCTTTTGACCTGAAAAACGTTGACAGCGCTGTTATCACGCTTGAGAGAAAAATCATGGTCAGAAAGACAAGAAAGGCAAGCCCGATCAAGCGTTTTTCAAGTATCGGTCCAATTACTTCAACAGTTTCAAGATAATGAAAAATTCGATAGAAAATGATTCCGCCACCGCCGAGAAAACAGGAAACAACAAATATATAGCTGATAATCCGAACAAGGTTCTGCGTTTTAGTAATAAAAGTTGCTCTGAAAGCGGATTTGATTCGAATGGAGAGTAATTGAAACATTACAGTACCCGTACCCTTCAAGACACTAAACAACTTTGCTAAAAACTACCGGCAACCATTCCCCTCTTCAGCTTCAATAATTTGCTTAATTGCGCAGTACTCACCGCACATCGTACAAACATTCTCTTCGCCGATTTCACTTGAATTTCTATATTCAATTGCCAGCTCTTTGTCTATACACAGTTGCATCTGCTTTTTCCAATCAAGTCTTTTTCTGCTTTCTGCCATTTTTCTGTCCCAATCTCTATCCTTCCCTCGAACAAAATCGACCGCATGTGCAGCTATCTTCGATGCAATAACACCACGTTTTACATCAGTAACATCGGGAAGTTTAAGGTGCTCAGATGGTGTGACGTAGCACAGAAAATCAGCGCCATACAACCCGGCAAGGGCTCCACCAATTGCTCCCGCAATGTGATCATATCCTGGTGAAATATCCGTTACAATAGGTCCCAGTACATAAAAGGGTGCACCATGGCATAATTTTTTCTCAAGAAGAACGTTTGATTCGATCTCATCGAGCGGGATATGACCAGGTCCTTCTATTATTACCTGCACACCTGCATCCCATGCTCTCTGAGCAAGTTCTCCGAGCGTTATTAATTCCTGAATCTGACCTCTGTCAGTGGAATCAATTACCGCCCCTGGTCTCATTCCATCACCGATACTGATTGCCACATCGTATTCTCTCAGGATTTGCAGAATCTCGTCATAATGGGTGAACAGAAGATTTTCTTTTTCATTCTTCCTCATCCATTTTACAAGAAATGCCCCACCGCGGCTCACTATATCAAGTAATCTGCCCTCCCTTTTCATTTTCGCAACAGCATCGAGGGTAACGCCAGAATGTATGGTCATAAAATCAACACCATCTTCTGCTTGTTCTCTTATAACATCAAGAAAATCATTTATCCTCATCTCATCAATATTCTTCTCTTTTCTGGATAGCTCGAATCCGACCTGATATATTGGAACGGTTCCTATCATGACCGATGAATTCTCGATGATTTTCTTTCTCACCTGTTTCAGTATGCTCCCAAGACTGAGATCCATAACGGAATCTGCTCCAAATTTCTCAGCAATACAGAGCTTCTCCAATTCCTCGTCTAAGTCCATATGGTACGGCGAGGTGCCAATATTCGCATTTATCTTAATCCTCAGTCCTCTTCCGATTCCCTTTATTTTTTTTAATGATGCATGGTTTTTGTTATACGGTATTACAATAGTTCCATCAGCAATACCTTCTCGTATATACTCGGGGGAATGGTTCTCCTCGTTCGCCACAACATTCATTGCGTCCGTTACCTCGCCCTTGATAGCTTTCTCTCTTATTGTTTCCATAGGTTTCACCTCGCGGGGTCACAAATGGTATGTTACCCGGCGAATTATTTTCTCTTCTTACCCCTTTTAAAGTTCTTATAGAGTTTCCTTACGGCACGGTCAGGATTCTTTGCATCACTCACAAAGCTCAGCACCGCAGCGTAATCAGCTCCTGCCGATGATATGCTTTGAATATTCCTGTCGTTTATCCCGCCGATTGCAACAAGAGGAATACTCACCTTTTCTCGTAATTCCTTGAGTCGTTGAATTCCCTGAATAATTGCGCTTTCCTTTGAACTGGTTTCAAATATGCTGCCAAAAGCAATGTAGTCCGCTCCATCCTTTTCTGCCCGTAACGCTTCATCTATCGAGTGAGTTGAAACACCAACAATAAATGAAAAGTCAGTGATCTTTTTCACATCTTTTACCGGTATATCATTCTGTCCCAGATGGACGCCATCTGCTCCTGCAGCAAGAGCAATGTCAACTCTGTCGTTGATAATGAATGGGATCATCTTCTTCGCGGTAATTGCTCTCATTGATTTTGCTATCAGTAATAAGCGAGAATCCGAGAGCGATTTACTCCTCAATTGCACAGCAGCAACCGGTGAACTATTAATACATTTTACCAAAGCGATAAGTGCTGTTCCCTTCCTCTCTGGAAGAACAACGTAAATTCCGTCCTTTCCCAGTCCTTTCCTCGATAACAGGAGAGCCTGCATCTCCTTTTCTATGGTATAAATAGCAAATCTCAAGCTTTTTATATTTCGGGCTTTTTGAATATCAAAAAGCTTTGCAACCTCTTCCAATGACCGTAAGGATTCCTCAACCCGTTTTGCATTGTGAGTAAAGGTATCAAGGAGGTTACTTCTCCTTTCTTCAAACAGTGAGGGTTTTTTTCCAACATCATGCTCTGCATCACGTTCGATTGTTGAACCGGTGACTCTGTCCGAAAAGAGTGTCCGCACAATATGTCTCTTCCCTTTTATGGTCAGCGTCAGTTGCTCGTTATTGCATGCGAAACGTGCAATATCTTCAAGAACTCTCAATCCCTCACATGCTCTATTGAGATTTACATCAATAATGCGTTTTACATTTCTTTCGATCATCTATTATGTGCCTCTGTTTCTCTGACGCTCTGATACCCCGCTGGTTTGCTCATCCCTATTATCAAAAAAAAGGTCAAACAAGTGCTTGACCTTGCATGTCAGGGTTCCCTCCGCTGGCATTACCCAACAGGTTCAAGGGGTCATCCCGCATGGGATTTCTCAGCACCTGGCTCCCCCACCTCCAAGAAACCAAAGAACCTTTATAAAGATAACATCCTGAACCTTACCTGTCAAGAGAAAAGCGAATTTACAACCAAAGCAGTACAGCGGAACATTATCGTACTGCAATCATATAATCCTTGTTTTTGCTTGACAATAAATTGAGATTTGGTAGTATAGCTAAATTGTAATTGGGTTGATTTTTCGAAATATTAAAGAAGGAGAAACATGAAAGATAAAATTACTATTATGGTTCACAGTGACAATATGGACAAGCTGCATACCGCTCTTGTCATTGCAAATGGTGCACTTGCCATGGGTATGGAAGCCACCCTTTTCTTTACCTTCTGGGGCTTGCACCGACTTAGAAAAGGGCAATTGGAAGGGGGACAACTCTCAAGGCATAATCTCTTTCGAATAGGGAAATGGTTACTAAGGCAGCGAATGAAAAGAGCAAATGCAGCGCCAGTACACAAACTTCTGGCGGATTTCAGGACGCTGGGTGGAAAACTGCATGCCTGCGAGATGTGTATGAGAATATTCGGGTTAAAACCTGATGATATGATCGAGAACATGGTTGATGAATACAGTGCTGTTGGAACATACATCAACGAGGCAAAAGATTCAAAGATAACCTTATTTGTCTAG